>JALVLE010000396.1 GCA_027033555.1 Caldifarciminota bacterium
TACGAGGTATTTTTGAAGACCGGAATAATAAATAATTTCAGTTATGCTGGGCGCCAATGAAACCAGCCTGAGGCGGGCGAGTATTATTAATAATGTAAATAGCTTCATTTTCTATGCGGGAGGCGGGATTTGAACCCGCACGGGATACCCCACCAGATCCTAAATCTGGCGCGTCTGCCTATTCCGCCACCCCCGCTTTAAAATAAAAACTGGAGCCAGGGGGACTCGAACCCCCAACCCCCAGACTGCCAGCCTGGTGCTCTCCCAATTGAGCTATGGCCCCAGATGGAACTATCTTATCTTCTTTTTAATCTTCTTTTTAGGTTTTTGCTGGGGTTGTGTTTTATTGCCCGTGTTGCCCGATGTTTCCTCTTTTTTTGTTGTATCCACAGGGACCTCTTTTACCTGAGTTGTGTCCTTTTGCTGTAGGGTTGTATCTTTGGTCAGAGCTGTATCAGATTGGGTTGCAGTTTGTTGTTCCGTTACTGCTGGCTTTTTTGTTTCTTGCGTTGTTTTCTGGTTCTTTTTCTTACTACACCCTGTAAGAGCAAGTACAAATACAAGACTGAGTGCCATTGTACCCAGTTTTTTCATCCTTTACCTCCTCTTATAGCTTTTAAATTATACTGAAAATTGAAAGTACAGACAAGGGAGAGGGCAAGGTAGAGGGGAAGGCTCTGCCTTCCCCTCTACCTATGATGTTATTTGAGTATTATTACTTTACGAGATTGGGTCTTTTCAGGAGTTTCCAATACCATAAAGTAAATGCCCTGGGAAATTGTGGAGGGAATAGCAATATGTATTCTATGGTTTCCTTTTTGTAACCTGCCTGAGAAAAGAGTTTTTATTTTTCTTCCCTGTATGTCGTATAGGTTTATTTCAACTTTTTCGGTTTTTGTTATGGAAAGTTTAAGAGGTAAATTAGCGCCTCTTCTTAGGAAAGTACCTGTTCTGAATTTTGTGGAAGTTATTTGTGTATTTCTTTCACCAATTCCAGATGCTTCTCCAATTATAAACGGTATTCTATAATTATCGGAGTAATCACTACCGGTTATTGTGAGCTCAACGCTAAAACCTCCTGCAGGAACATTTTGAGATACCGTGAAGGGAAGCGCAATTTCAATGGTGGTATCTTCTGGTATGGTATGAATGATGGTGGTCTCCTGGTCAAATGTTATAAAAGGTGGAGCGTTTACGATAATTGTGACATTTGTATCTACAGAGTTTGTATAGTTGGAAATCAATAAATGGAGGGAACCGGTAGAATTTGCAGCAAGGGTGTCTGTGATGGTATCCTGTAATTTGAAAAAGCCTCTGTTGAGTGTGCTGTGAGGTGTATCAGGAAGAGTTGTATCACCTGAGAGGAATCTGTACCATAGGGTTTGCTGGGCGAAAAGGAGTCCACTATATGGAGCTTCCCACCCGGAAAGGTCTTCTCCGCCAGGTGGAAGCATTATAGAGATGCCGTACATGGAGGAGGATGCATCACTGGATGCCCACGCTGTGTCAATAAAAGCTTTGTTATCGTAAAGAGAAATGATGGAATCACATATCGCAGTTACAGCAGGGCTTATACTGGCATCCTTTACCTCCATTGCAAAATGTTTTACATCAACAAAATAACCATAGGGATGACCACTTTCAACCTCTTCATTAAGTGAGCTTATTATGTTCTGTAGGTCGCTTCTTCCTATGCCGCCTGCTTTGATGAGCTCTCGTGAAAGATTATTTACAAGGCCAAAGAGCATTTGCATGTCTTTGTTAAGCCTTATAGCAGAAAGTGTAACACCATTATAACTGGCATAGTACTGAGAATAAGAATTCACGATTTCTGAAGCAAGTTGTGAAGGAGTTATATGTGGATTGTCCGAAATAGCCTGAAGAAAATGGTAGTCCCAGCCATCCCCTGGCTCCGATTTTTCAGATGCCACTACATGATCCGCATATCCATATGCCTCATAAAGGTTTTCAAGCATTTGTGTTACGCAAACATCATAGCCCAAAATATCAATATTTCGCCCAATATAGTCATGCATTTTCTTAAAAAGAACTCGCGCCTCGCCGTGTGCAAATGAGAGGTAATCATTGTCTGTGTCATCGTGTGATACTCCTTTATGTGCTTGTTTTTTCACCCACCCTGAACCATGATCCCATATAACAAAGAGATAATGTTTTGCCGGGTAATTGTCCACTCCCCATTTAAAGAAGTCAAATATTACGCTGGTGTCACCCATGTTAACTTCCCCGAGGTTCATGATGGGATACGCGTCTATCATGTTATTAGCAGTAGGATTGTGTACAATGTAATATCTGTTTGCATCTTGGTGGGAGCCTGCAGGGTCCGTGTAGGAATTGTAACCGTCAAACTGCACAATAATATTCATATATTCATTGGAACCCACGCTTTCCATTTCGTCAATGTCAGACACTCCATATGAGGTTAAATTGTTATCTCCGTTAATGAAAACCATGATAGTCCAGAGTTTTCCGCCAAGGAGTATCTGGAAGTTTGATTCAGAGTGATAATTGTTTTCCGCATAAATGTTCAATGTAAACGATGCCATCTCGCCGTTTGGAGCGGATGGTGAAACATTTATAAAGAAAGTGTCAGTTATCGTGTCGCCATAGAGCATTTCTCCTATACAGTGGATGGTGTCATTGATGGTAATGTATGAGGAGGTGGTGTTAAGGTGTGTTCTTACACTATCTGTCCTTGCACCAGAGTTCACTATATACAGAATTACTGGTACATTGTTCTCACCAGGATCGGCTATTCCATCTCCCCCAATTGTGTATCTATCCATTGTAATATCTGGTCCACCTGATATAAAGCTTGCCTCCTGGGTGTCATTTCCTGTGTATTCATCTGAAAGGAGTCTTGTGGAGGCTGTTACTGTATAGGTGCCCGTATCCTGTGGAGAGAAGAGAATAGTAATCTGCGTATCTGCTGCAGCAGACAGAGATGCTATTAGTGCAGAGTCACTTAAAACAGTTCCGGAAGGTCCGTTTATCCTATAGGTTGTATAAAAGTTGTTTTGTGTTAGAAGGCCAAAGTTGTGAACTATAACGTCTATCTCTACAGTATCGTGAGGACGTGTAACAGGTGGAGTAATATTAATTTCTCTTATACCTACATCATTGTCCAGAGGTATGCCAACTTTGAAGTCGTCCAGGTAGAAGCCTATTCTTGTTATGGAAGCATCGCTTTTGAATTTAAATGCGAGCTGGACTTTTTCACCATTGTAAGGCTTTAGGTCAATGTATTCCCTGTTCCATTCTATTGCATATCCAGTGTATGTTCGCAGCGTGTCCCATGTTAATCCTCTGTCCCGTGTAATTAAAAGATACACATAGTCGTAATGCGTTTCAAGTGAATCAAAATACCAGAAAGTTATATAAGTGGAGTCATAAGGTGAGAATCTGGAAAGGTCTATGGCATAGGTATATAAAGTGCCATCACCATTAGATGGATATGAATCTGTTAAGGCAGTTGCCCAGGCATGAGTACCGGAATGTGTATATAATGCTTCTCCCCATTCCCAGGGATCATTGCTCCCAAGGTGGTAAAAATATCCACTGTCAGATTCAAAGTCTGTGATATAGGGCAGTGGAATTGAAGGGATTGTTTTAAAAGTGGCGCGAGCAGTATCATTTATGGAATGGGTGTCTGCTGGAAGAATGGTGTAGGCTGTGATATTGTATTCCCCAATGGCACTGACCTCAAAATTTATAGATACATCCTGGGTCCCTGCAGTGTCAAGTGTAATGAGACTTATGGTGGTGTCAAAAACGGTGATTGAGTTTGTGTCAATGAGAAATCTCAAGTCAAATGTTTCCTGGTTTAGACCATAGTTTTTAACTGTCGCAGTTATGGGGATTGTGTCGTTGAGATAAGCTGCAGGAGGGACTACAATAGAAAGAATGCCCACATCATGTTCCTGCGGCACTGGGGGATAAAATTCTATAAGTGTAGAGTCACCTGGCACATGGCTGGCAGGATCAGAATTGTAAACATACTGGATGTACCATCCATTTCCTGACTCATAGGCGCTTTTTGATTGAATGCCAATTGTTTCGTCACTGTAATGGGCTACTGTGAGGTATTGAAGTTTTATTCTGCCGTCGCTGTACAGTATGATTTCGTATGTATTATAGTCATTGCTACCATATTCCGGTACTTCGTACCATTCTATCACCACCATTGTATCAGAGAATGCCTGGTAATAGACTCCTCCATGGGATGAGGGATTCTGGTCAGACCAGTACACTACAATCATGGTACCGTTTGTGTCCGGCAGTGCATGGTTTGCATATGAAAGTCGCATCCTTTTGAATGTTACTCCTCCATTTGATTGGACGTAAATGGTAGAAGTGGTATCATCATAGAGTTTAAAGACGAAGGGAAGTGTTACCGAAGATGAATCATCATCTCCAAGATTCAGGTTAGTTCCTGTACCGCTTATTTCTATCCAGTTGAATGTGAGTGGATCTCCATCCTGTGTGGAATGGTATACGTAGCCGTAAGAATCGCTACCGCCTTTTGGCTCAATGCCTTTATATGTGGCTCTCCAGGGGGCTTCTTGTTTGCCACCTAAAGGGAGAGCAAAGAATATGGCCACTAAAAGGTTCATAAAAAACCTCCCTTTTGCGCAGATTACTCAATTATAATTAAAAAAAGGGGGGCAATCAAATGAATTGCCCCCCTGGTGTGGTATATTGCAGAGGAATATTACATTTTTTCTATATTTTCAACGATTTTCATGCCAAACTCTGAACATTTAACTTCATGAGCATCTTCGCGGAGTCTTGCAAGGTCGTAGGTAACATATCCCTGTTTGATGGTGGTGGCTACCGCATCCTCAATCACTTTCTTTACCTCATCCCATCCAAGGTACTGGAACATAAAGGCACCTGAAAGTATAAGGGAACCAGGATTTACCTTGTCAAGTCCGGCATACTTTGGGGCAGTCCCATGGGTTGGTTCAAAAAGCGCAATACCGTCTCCAATATTTGAACCTGGTGCAAGCCCGAGTCCACCCACCTGGGCAACAATGGCATCTGAAAGGTAGTCTCCATTGAGATTGGGGGTTATAATAACGTCATATTCCTTTGGCCTCAATAAAACCTGCTGAAACATGGCATCTGTAATCCTGTCTTTTATGATAATTTTACCTTCTGCGCTTTTTCCTTCTTTAATCTCAGCCTCTGTGACAATTTTGTCTCTAAATTCCTGAATGGCAACTTCGTAAGCCCATTTCATGAATGCCCCTTCGGTATATTTCATAATGTTGCCTTTGTGTACAATGGTAACTGAAGGCTTGTTATATTTTATCGCCCAATTTATAGCCATGCGCATAAGTCTCTTTGTTGCAAATTCACTTATTGGCTTTATTCCTATCCCTGAGTCTTCTCGTATTTTTGTAACACCAAGCTCTTTTTTCAAAAATTCTATAACCTTTTTTGCCTCTTCTGTGCCCTTTTCCCATTCTATACCCGCATAAACGTCCTCTGTATTTTCTCGGAACACGATCATATCAACCCATTCTGGGTGTTTTACTGGAGCTGGCACGCCTTCAAAATATCTTACTGGTCGCACACAGGCGTAGAGGTCAAGCTTCTGCCTCATGGTGACATTCAGACTTCTATATCCACCGCCTACGGGTGTGGTGAGAGGGCCTTTAATTGCCACCCTATAGTATCTTATTATATCAAACACTTCATCTGGGAGGACTGTTCCGTATTTTTTGCCAGCTACTTCGCCTGCTTCTATTTTGAACCACACTATTTTCTTTTTATCGCCAAAAACCTTTTTCACAGCTGCATTAAAGACTGGCATTGCAGCACGCCATATGTCAGGGCCAATGCCGTCACCTTCTATGTACGGGATTATTGGTCTGTCAGGAACATTCAAAGTACCATCACTGTTTAGTGTTATTTTTTCACCTTCTTGTGGTGGTGTGAAGAGTTTGAATGCGGGCTTATCCATGATTCTCTTTCCTCCGTTTGTTTTTGATGTAAGGTAATACACCTCCTGCCTTTATTATTTTCACCCCTCTCTCGTCCAGTTTAGGCTTTACTTTAATTTCAATCCCTTTGGTTATATTTGTGACTTTTACCTCAAACCTATCAATACCTGATGTGTCTATCTCCAGAACGTCTCCCTGGTCTATTTTATCATAATCTTCCTTATTTTCAAAAACCAGGGGAAGTATTCCAAAATTAACAAGGTTTGCAAGATGAATCCTTGAGAAGGATTTTGCAAGAACAGCTTTAATTCCAAGATACATAGGTGCGATTGCGGCGTGCTCTCTGGATGAACCTTGTCCGTAGTTTTCTCCACCTACAATGAAGCCACCACCTTTTTCTTTTGCTCTTTTGTAGAAATCGGGATCTATGACACTGAAGACATATTTTGATATCTCGGGAATATTTGAACGCAGTGGCAAAACTTCTGCGCCTCCTCTGAGGATATGATCCGTTGTGATGTCATCACCCACTTTAATGAGAACTTCACCCCTGATCTTTTCTTTAAGTGGTTCATTTTCAGGGAAAGGTTTTATATTGGGCCCCATTATAATTTCCACCTGCTCAGGAATGGGGGCAGGTGGTAATATCATCTGATCGTCAATTGCAAATTCTTCAGGTAGCTCAAACACATAGGGCTCTATCCCGAGTTTTCTTGGGTCTGTTATTTCACCGGTTATAATGGCAGCGGCTGCAGTTTCAGGACTTGCAAGATAGACATAAGCATCCTTGGTGCCAGATCTCCCAAGGAAGTTTCTATTGAATGTCCTTAGAGATATACCCTTGGAAGGTGGAGCGAATCCCATTCCAATACAGGGACCGCATGCAGATTCAAGTATTCTTACACCGGCTGATACAAGTATTTCAAGGGCGCCATTTCTTGATATTTCTTTTAGTATCTGTCTTGAACCGGGCACCAGAGCAGCTGATACATTGGGATGGACTCTCTTGCCTTTCAACATGTGTGCCACGGTCATAATATCCTTAAGTGAGGAGTTTGTGCAGGAGCCAATTGCAACCTGGTGAACCTTTGTGCCTTCAAGTTCTTCCACAGGCACTACATTGTCTGGCATATGGGGTTTTGCT
>JALVLE010000397.1 GCA_027033555.1 Caldifarciminota bacterium
TCCAACACCCTGACCATTGCTTCTGTTTCTATCTTCTGCAATTCAGGTGGTAGTGCAACCACAGTCCCTATTTTTCCAAAATAAGGTTCTCTTATTATCCTCACCCTTGTTTTACCTACAATAAGACCTCCTTCCTGAATATCTTTATCTTCACCGCTAACTTTCAGATTCTCATCAGGTACAATAACCTCAGGTCTTATTACTCCTGCCCTTATTTGAGTTGCCCCACTTATAGAACATTTTTTGCCTTCCAGAGATTTTAAAAGTTCAAATGTTCTTTTGGCCATATCCAGTTTTCCGAAACCTTCTGTAATGATCAGCGTTATTCCCTTGCCTTCGTTTCCTGTAATTGCAACACCAATATCATATCCCAGAAAGTCCCGTAGATTTTTATCATCTATTCCTCCCACCACAATCCCCTTAACTCCTATCTTTGCCGCTTTTTTGAGCGCACCAGAAGTAACAAAAGCCCCCCCTATAAGCACTTTTCCTTTGTGTTCTTCTTTTATAACATCTTCATCAACCACAAACGAAGGTGAGTCTGCGATAACGTGCAAAATGCCTATCCTTTCTTCACCTATACCAAAAATTCCCTGCACAAGAGAAGCCTTTGTTTCAACAACCACCCCTTCCCTTTCAAAAATCTCTGTTACAACTCCATCTATATAGGCATTTACCTCAACAGGTATGGGCGGTTCCCTGAGTATAACCTGTCCTGTAATATTAGAGACTGATTCTATCACTCCGTCTATGGGAGCTGTAACCGTGGTTTTAAACAGTCCAAAAAAGCTTTTGGACATGGCAATTGGCTCGCCTTTTTTAACAGGATCTCCCGGTTTTTTGAGCATAAGCTGTGGTACATCCTCAGGTGGCACAGAGAGGAGTCCTGCCACATTCACAGGATGCACATTTCCAGGAAGTTCGGTTCGTGCAACAATATCCTCTGCTTTAACCTTGTCTCCCTTTTTTACGAGAACCTCTCCCTGAAGAGGTAATCTTCTTTCTTTTCTAATAATTGTTGCTCTTGTTACTTTAAGGCCTGGTGTATATGCATGTGCCATATCTTCATCTCCTCCAATTTTATTTACCTATTATTAAGATTATACTCCGTTCGGTCAATCATCTTAATTTTATTGTATCCATGTCTTCGGGTTTCAGCCCTATCTTTGAGAGATAATTTATCGCTTTTTGTGTATCACCCTTTTCAAGATAGGCCTTGGCAAGATAAATGTAATTTTCTCTTATACGTTTTCCCATATCCATTCCCATTGAAATACTCAAATACGTGATAGCACTATCTATATTTCCCATCTGATAGTAAATTATCCCTTTCATAGTAGAAAGATATGGATCTGCAATGTATTTTTGTGCCTCATCTATATAAGAAATAGCCCTATCGTACTGTCCACTACTTCTGTATAAATCTGCAAGATATTGATCAACAAATACAAGAAGCTGTAATCTCCTTGGCTCCTGCTCAAATGGGAGTATGTGAAGCGTCATAATCCTTGCTATCTTAAAGCCATTTTCTGCTTTTTTAAAGTAATAAGAATGCTTTGTTGTATCTTGTTTCATTTTATATCTGGCATAAGTGGCCTGATGCAAAGCAACCGCCGCAATGTTTTTAAGCACAAGCAAATGCGCTCCATCCTTGTAAACCGAACTGTCTACCATTCCTCTGTACCTGAATATATCAGGTTTATAAATCCTGTACCTGTATTTCACAAAGTATGTATCAACAGGAATGTCTCCGTGTAAAAGATAATCTGTTCTATCCAGGTCAACTGAAGCATTTCCAGCAGGTCCTACGATTCCGTAAACGCTATCTCCTGTGAGGCGAAAAGCAAGTCCCTCAAGTACAAGATGACCGGTAAAGGGTTGATAAACCTTTGGATCACAGGAAGTAGCAAAATAAAGCGGCATGCTAAGCTTTTTCCCATTAAGAACCTCTCTGACAAACCTTACATCATCAAAGTATATGTCCGGTATATTCACATTTTGAATTCTTCTGAATTTTTTAGGCTTATACCCCACACTTGTGGCTATCATATCTCTTATTATTATATCCCTCATAAGAAGCAGTCTCTGGTCTGGCATCACTACGGCTGGGGGCATGTTTAATAATGTGCTATCTGAAAAACTTATTGGTGCACCTTTCCTCTTCAGCTGCACGCAGTACCAACCTGTATTAAGATAAGAAAGATTGGCATTTATAACGTTTGTACCATCTTTTAACACTTCCTGTGCAGCCCAGAGTGGAAAGGTGTCATTGTCTCCATTGGTGAATAAAACCCCTCTTCCTTTTACAGAAACCAGAAGATCATGAGCATAATCCTCAGCCACATAGTTATGATTCCTATTCACAATGGGGTAAAATGCATAAACCTGTGAAACTACCATGAAAATTCCAAATACATAGGCAAGTACACCTATAGCTACAGTATATTTTTTCTTTAGATTAACCCACAACAGTTTAAATACTTCCCAGAGTCCTATGCCAGCATACAAACCAAAGAAGGTATAAGCTCCTGCATAAAAATAATCTCTGTCCCTCACCTCCCGGGGATTCCAGGCATGAATTGGATGGGTGGGAGAATCTTTTAGATTGAGATATACAAGAAGACCAAGTGAGAGAATAAGAAAAGTACCAAATACCAGTAAAAATGTTTTTTTATCGTTTTCCCAATGGGTGTACATCCCAAATATACCAAGCAATGTTACCGGATAAAGGAGATTTTTATACTGCCAGCTCCAGTAAAGCCAGTACACTCTAAACTGATCCACCCATGGAATATTTCTTGGAAATACGCCTCCAGGACCATACTGTTTCCTTGTAAGTACGTCCATAAAGGCTTTGAAATTTGAAGGATCTGCCTCGTTTATAGGTGGATTGTTTATTGCCCTCAAAATGAGTACAAGTTCAACACTTGCACCAATAATCATCAGAAGCAACGCAAAACCTTTCCAGTCTCTATAAAGTCTGGTTTCAACGTATGAACCGAACAAAAATACAAGTCCTCCAATCCACGTTATATGTGGATGCTTAATCAGCATCCCGAAAACAACGCCAGCAAAACCCAGAATCGCGGCCCATAAAGCCCATCCGCCCTCCTTAAATAATCTACGCTTTTCAAAATAATAATAGAGCATTACAACGCTTATGGCAAAAAGGGCATACCATTTAAAAGAAGGCTCATAAAGTATTTCAATAATAGATATAATAATTCCAGCAAGTCCAAAGGTGCCTAAAAATTCAAGATCCCATATGAGTTTGGGTTCTATTGCCCAGACAAATACAAAAAGTACAGGAAAATATACAAGGGGCATAAGATGAATGCCGCTTGAAAGGATCAAAACGTATATTGTAAAGAGTAAATATCTTATGCTGTCTCTCTGATCTCTGTTTTTGTACCACTTTAAAGTTACCCATACAAGAAAAGTAATAACAAATACACTGGGAGTATATGTTTCAGCCTCTATTGAATTCATCCAGACTGTTCTCGCAAATGCTCCTATAAACCCACCAAATATTCCAGCAAGATGCGCAAAGGCTTCAGGGAAATCACTATTCCACATTTCTATCACTTCATAAGTTATAAGATAGATAAACCCTGCCGTTAGGGCACCTGTAGTCATTGAAATCATTGTAATTTTTAAGACAGTATTCACCGGTACGCTACCTGTCAGAAGCCGATAAAGGGGGGCAAGAGGAAGTGGCATTATAGCCATAAACCTGCCAAGCACTACATATAAAGGAGTTCCCGGAGGATGCGGCACACCGAAAATAACACTACATGCCAGGAATTCACCTACATCCCAAAAAACAATGGTAGGAGCAGTGGTAATAAAATAAATCATCCATGTAATAAAACTTACCACCGCAAAAATCAACCATTTTCGTGTATTCTTTGACATCATCTCCTCCTTTTTAAAAGTTAAAAGTCTTAAACTAATGCCCTCTCACTATATCCTTTATCTTCATTAGACGAGTAATATCAGAACGCTCCATCTCCGCAAGCTTTTGCGTTATAAATTTAACCGTTTCCTCAAGTTCAGGAATAAGGCGAAACTCAAGAGCATTGACTCTTCTTCTTGTCCTCTCTATTTCTACTGATAAAAGTTCAAGAGTCTTCTCTTTCTCTGCAAGCTCTATAAGGGATTTTAGTGCTTTATCAAGTGCCATCATTGCCATATCAAGTTCAGGGGGAGTATCTACAAACCCATAGGATAACACGTCTCCTTCTATACTTTCCTTGAACACTGGCACTGAAAAAGTAAGAAGTTTTTTACGTTCCACTTTCAGGTGAAGCTTTTTGCTCGGGATGAGAAATGCTTCATTGAGAACTTCCTCATCACAGCTTGCCTTGGCCATCGCATATTTTCTCTGTGCTATTTTAAGCTCTTTCTCCACCCGCTCTCTAAGTTCCCGGATACCTTTTAAGAGATTAAAAAGCTGTCTTACCAGCTCATCTTGCTTATCTTTGAGAAGTTTATGACCTCTTTTTGCAATTTGAATGCGCCTTTTGAGGCGCAGGAGTTCCATCCGGTTGGGATTGACATTATCTATCATGGAAT
Source organism: Caldifarciminota bacterium (assembly GCA_027033555.1). Classification (GTDB taxonomy): domain Bacteria; phylum Hydrothermota; class Hydrothermia; order UBA1063; family CAJXJZ01; genus CAJXJZ01. The sequence continues at coordinate 4,576 of JALVLE010000397.1, forward strand.
TCCCCTAAAAATAAAAAAGCGGGAGACGGGATTTGAACCCGCGACCCCAACCTTGGCAAGGTCGTGCTCTACCACTGAGCTACTCCCGCGAGTATTTATATTATAACTTACACATAATGTAAAATCAAGCATTCTTTTTCTGGAATCTGGGTAAATATTTATCAAGATATTCGGGCCTTATCCTCTTAAGTTCTGTTCTCGGGAACATTGAAAGGAGTTCCCATCCAAGATCAAGAGTTTCTATGATGCTTCTATTTTCATATTCACCCTGCCCCACATATCTTTCCTCAAATATTTCCGCAAAACGGTAGTACAGCTTATCCAGCTCGGATAATGCCGCTTCACCAAGTATTACTGCAAGCTCCTGTGCTTCTTTACCTCTTGCGTAGGCAGCATATAACTGATTAAACAGGTCAGCATGGTCTTCTCTTGTCTTACCTTTTCCAATACCTTTGTCTTTCAGACGTGAAAGAGAGGGCAAAACATCAATTGGCGGATATATTTTCTTCCTATGAAGAGACCTTGAAAGAATTATCTGCCCTTCTGTAATATAACCTGTAAGGTCAGGAATCGGATGGGTTTTATCATCCTCCGGCATTGTTAGAATGGGAATAAGAGTAATAGAACCCTTCTTCCCTTTTATTCTCCCTGCTCTCTCATATATTGTTGAAAGGTCTGTATAAAGATAACCTGGATATCCTCTTCTTCCAGGAACTTCTTTCCTCGCTGCTGAAATTTCACGAAGTGCCTCACAGTAGTTTGTCATATCGGTAAGTATAACAAGCACATGCATATCCTTGTCAAAAGCAAGATATTCTGCTGTTGTAAGCACAACGCGTGGAGTTGCTATCCGTTCAATTGCCGGTTCGTCAGCAAGATTTATAAATAACACGGTTCTCCCCATTGCCCCCGTTTTCTTAAACTCGGAGATGAAATAATCTGCTTCCTCAAAGGTAAGACCCATAGCGCCGAAAACAACAGCAAACTTCTCATTTGACCCAAGGACAGTAGCCTGGCGCGCAATCTGGGCTGCAAGCTTATTATGTGGAAGTCCGGACCCCGAAAAGATGGGCAATTTCTGCCCTCTAACAAGGGTATTTAAACCATCTATTGCTGAAATACCTGTCTGGATAAATTCATTGGGATAGTCTCTGGCATATGGATTAATGGGAGCTCCATTTATATCAGCCCTCTTCTCCGGTATAATAGCCGGTCCGCCATCCCTTGGAAGACCAAGTCCACTAAAAGTCCTTCCAAGCATTTCTGTGGAAAGATCAATCTCTATCCCCCTTCCCTTAAATCGTACATAGGTAGAAGGGACATCAATTCCGGTTGTGCCTTCAAATACCTGTAATAGAGCTTTATCCCTTTCAACCATTAACACCTGGCCTCTTCTAATTTCCCCGTCTGGAAGCGTGATCTCAGCAAGTTCTCCATATTTTACACCATCTACTCCCTCTACAAAAAGAAGAGGGCCCTGGATTTCACTTACACTTCTGTAATAGGTTAAACTTTTTCTAACTCTTTGCTGGTTGAGTGACATTCTTTATCTCCTCCAGGAGTTTTTCAAGTTCACTTAATTGAGACTCAGGATAATATTTCATTCTTGCAAGTTTTTCCCATATATCAAACTGTTTTATCTCTTTGATATCAACTCCTCTCTTTAATAGAGAGCTGGCCTTTCTGTACCATTCCAGAATGTTCTTTAGCATATAATACTGTTTCTTTAACGAAGCATACGTATCCACCTCATGGAATGCATTCTGGTGAAGGAAATCCTCTCTTATACTCCGGGCAATTTCCAGCAATAACTGGTCAGCCGGGGAAAGCGATTCTGCTCCAACAAGTCTTACAATTTCTTCAAGTTCAGCTTCTTTTTCAAGGATTCTCATTGCTTCAGTTGTGAGATCAAAAAAGTCTTTCGCCACCTGCTGATTAAAATACTCCTTCACAGTTTCCCTGTAAAGAGAATAACTCGTTAACCAGTTAATTGCAGGGAAATGTCTCCTATAAGCCAGTCTTGCATCAAGACTCCAGAATACCTTTACCACTCTTAATGTTGCCTGTACTACAGGGTCTTGAAGGTCTCCACCAGGCGGAGACACTGCCCCTATTACTGTAAGAGCTCCCTCTTTGTCCTCACTACCCAGACATTTGACTCTGCCCGCTCTTTCATAGAATTGAGCCACTCTTGCAGCAAGATAGGCAGGATACCCCTCTTCCCCGGGCATTTCTTCCAGTCTTCCTGATATTTCTCTCATTGCCTCCGCCCATCTTGAGGTAGAATCAGCCATAAGTGCAACCGTATAACCCATATCTCTAAAATACTCTGCAATCGTAATTCCTGTGTAAACTGAAGCTTCACGGGCAGCTACAGGCATGTTAGACGTATTTGCTATAAGCACGGTCCTATTCATAAGCGGTTTTCCACTTCGTGGGTCTTTGAGCTCAGGAAATTCAATAAGCACATCCGTCATCTCATTTCCACGTTCACCACAACCTATATAA
>JALVLE010000398.1 GCA_027033555.1 Caldifarciminota bacterium
AAGATTTTATAGACCCATTCAAGGTCCTTTTTAATATTTTCTTTATCCTTCCTGTGAAATGCTCCCATGAGCAGGTTTTCCTCAACTGTCATGCCTGCAAAGAGATGTCTTCCCTCAGGAGCCATAGCTATTCCAAGGGATACAACTTTCTCTGCGGGGGTTCCGGCAATGTTTTTCCCTTGATAAATAATTTTTCCAGAGTATGGCTTCAGGAGTCCGGTGATTGTGCGGAAGAACGTTGTCTTACCAGCTCCATTTGACCCGACAAGAGCCACGATTTCACCCTCGTTTACCTCAAGAGAAATATCCCAGAGGACCTGCATGTCACCGTAACCGGCGTTAAGGTTTTCAACCCTTAGAAGCTCTTTCATGCTGACTTCCTCCTTTTACTGTATCTCTCGCCGAGATATGCCTTGATAACCTCTTCATTTTGAGCAATTTCCTCAGGAGTACCCTCAGCAATTTTCGTACCGAAGTGCATCACCATTATGCGATTGGAAAGTCCCATGACCGCTTTCATTATGTGCTCGATCATGATCACAGTTACACCCTTTTTGTTGATGTCCCTCACAAGGTTCATAATTTTCTCCATTTCCGCTGGATTCAATCCGGCCATCACCTCATCGAGTAGAAGAACTTCAGGCTCAAGAGCAAGTGCCCTTGCAAGCTCAATTCTCTTTAGCTGCGCAAGATTTAAGTGATCAACTAACTCGTCTTTTTTCTCCGCAAGTCCTACAAGTTCTGCGATTTCCTCTGCCCGTTCCTTTGCTTCACTGAATTTTGTGTAATTACCATGTCCGAAGAATGCTCCTACCATTATATTTTCCAGGACCGTCATGCCTTTAAAAGGTTTAACGATCTGGAACGTTCGAGCAATCCCGAGTCTCGCTATGTAAAATGGTTTCTTGCCCGAAATTTTCAGATTTCGGAAATATATTTCACCGTCTGAAAGAGGGAGCAGTCCTACGATTAAATTCATCAGTGTGGTTTTTCCGGCGCCATTGGGACCAATGATACCGAAAATCTCTCCCTCATAGACATCAAAATCCACAGAATTAACTGCCACCAATCCACCAAATTTTTTGGTGACACCTCTTCCTTTTAAAATGACGTCGCTCATATCATATTCTCCTTAATGTTCTGAATAAGCCTTTTCCATGAAAACCCACCGGTGAAAAGATCAAGGAATCCTCTGGGGATGAGGATGACAGTCAGAATAATAATGATACCCAGCACAATTCCGTGAATACTGACGAATTTACTCCACACAAGTTCTGTTATCAGCTCAAGTAGTACCGCACCTATAATTGGTCCATAAACGGTGCTCGCACCTCCAAGAAGCATCATAACAAACATTTTAACAGATATGATTGGGTCAAAAACAGTCTCAGGATCAATGTAGCTTATCCAGTAGGCGTAAATGCTTCCTACCAGTGCGGTAAACATAGCAGAGTATGCCCATGCCAGGGTTTTGTAGAATGGAGTATTTATGCCCATAGCGAGGGCACCGTCCTCATCGACTCGAATAGCTCTCAGTCCAAATCCGAATCTGTTCCTCTCAAGCCAGATTGTGAATAGAACTGCGAGAACAAGGGCAATTAGAAACATGAAATAAAAATATGTATATACAGCATGCGGACTCGCACCTTTCTTGAGGGGAAGAGTCAAGCCCTCGGCTGCTCCGGCTATCTTCAGGTTATTCACAACTTCCATGGTGGCCACATTCACTCCGAGGGATGCAATGGCGAAGTAATGTCCTCTGAGTCTCAGAACAGGAAGACCGATTATAACTGAGAAAAGAATTGCGGTAACTATCGATGGGATGATTGTGAGGTAGAAACTAAAACCGTGGTTCATAAGAATAGCTGTGACGTAGGCACCGATTCCGAAGAATACTACGTTACCGAATGCCGGGTATCCAGCATACCCTGCGATTATGTTTATGGCCTCCGTCATTGTGGCGAACATAATTACACCGGTCAAAATTCTGAGCCAGTAACCACTCAAAAACGGAGGCAATATGATTAAAAGTACGAGAAAACCAAGAGGAATTAGATGCTTTTTCATGATTTAACCTCCTAACCGTAGTATTTTTTACCGAGCAACCCTCTTGGCCTTGTAACGAGGATAATCACAAAGAGGGTGAAGGTAACAACGTTTTTAAAACTCTCGCCCAGGTAAAATGCGGAAAAGGTTTCAATTATTCCGAGAATTATACCGCCAAGGAATGCACCTTCAACGCTGCCGAGTCCTCCCAAGATAGCAACAACGAAGGCGCGCAGCGTAATTCCTCCACCGACTGCCGGGTTAAAGGATTGCATGACTGCGAGCAGGGAACCCGCCGCACCTGCAAGAGATGCTCCTATTCCAAATGTGATGGCGTAGGTTTTTCCAGGATTAACT
>JALVLE010000399.1 GCA_027033555.1 Caldifarciminota bacterium
CATCTCTAAGCTCCTTAAGGATATCAATAGCGTTCTCCATGTATCCCTTTTCAAATATCACAGTGGCAAGTGAGAATTTCGTAACAAGATAAAAAATCCTATCTCTACGTGCATATTCAGTCTCAAGTGCCTTGATATAACACTCTTCGGCCTCTTTAAGCCTACCAAGCTTTCTGTAACAAACCCCAAGCTCCTGATAGGCTTTTGCTAAATTTTGCATATCATTTATTTTCCGGGCCTCATCTATAATTTCTCTGTATAGAGAGATTGCATCCTCTATTTTTCCCTGCTTTACATAAATCCAGGCAAGCATCATTCTGGCACCGATTCTTATCTTTTCATCATTAAACTCATCAAGGAGTTGTTTGATAATCTTTAGGGCTTCCCCTTCTTTATCAAGCATATCCTTTACATCTGCAAGTTTCAAAAGGTACCTGGGATTATTCGGGTATTTTTCAACGAGTCTCGTTAAAATCTCCTCTGCCTCTTTAAATTTGCCAAGAGCATAATATGCTTCCTGAATATCATAAAGCACCTCATCATTGCCACTGAGCTTATAACTTTCATTAAAATACCTTAATGCAGAAGAAAAAGCAAATACACCCATGGCATTTCTTCCGGCTGTTCTGTAAAACTCGGCAGCCTTTTCCTTCTCGCCTACCATGGTGTAATGATATGCAAGGAAAGCGCTTTTTTCTTCCCTTATGGCGCGTGGAACAAATTTCTCAAAGTATTCAAGTACCTTTCTATGATAATATACTCTCTTGCCTTTTGACATCTCATTTTTTATCACATCACCTATAAGTCCAGCAGGGAACATATACATTTTGTACGCTTTGTGTTGAACAAGTCCAGCACGCTCTATTCCATCTAACAAATTATAAAGCTCTCCCTCTCCAAGAGAAGTGAGCTGGGCAAGGACATCTATAGAAACAGGTTCTCCGTATATAGCCATAAGCTCAAGTATTTTAAGATGTTCAGAGTCCAGGGAACGAAGTTTGCTTTTTATAATATTCTCGGCATTGGGTGTAAATACCTTCTCTGAATAAGCATCTGTATCCAGCTGCCACACCCCCTCTGAATCAGGATACAAAAGACCTTTTTCAAACAACGCCCTTACAACCTCTTCCACGTAATAAGGGTTTCCACCTGTGTTTTTAAAAACATACTCCTTTACTTCGTGGCTTATTTTTTCTCCCAAAATATTCCTCAAGAGCTCATTAACGTGTTCTTTGCCAAAGGGAACAACCTCTATTTTATACGTTTTTTCTTTAAAAACATCTTTCAGTCTGCTATACCCCTGTGAACCCTCATGCAACCTGAAAGTGCCAACTATTTTTACATTTTCATGACTCTTATATACATATTCCAGAAAAGCAACGGTTTCAGGGTCTATCCACTGTATGTCATCTACTACAAATATAAAACCATCTTCGATGAATTCTTTTAAGAAAGTATAAATTGAATGAAGGAAAACTTCTTTTTCTTCCTTCCTGTCCGATTTTAATCTATCTTCCGAGAGCTCCGGCACAAGACGAGCCACATGCTCTCTTATAATGGGAGAAAGCTCCTTGTAAACAGTCAAAAACTCACTCCGCCTCTCATTATATAACCCTCTAAGCATATTCCTGACCACATAATATGGGAAATCGTGATTCAGGCTAAACCCTCTCCCATAAAACAGCGTTTTTTTGTAGTTCTTAAAGAATTCCTCAAGCAACCGGGTTTTGCCCACTCCAACGTCCCCGTGAATAAGGATAAGGGTGTATGAAGGGTCTTCCAGCGCCTTTTCCATACTTTCAAGCTCATTTTTTCTGTTTACAAACTTTTTAGAAGGGATAGTGGGTTTCAGCTTCTCCCTGCGAGCAAAAAACACTCTTCCCTTTCCATGCTTTTTCGCAAGATAAAGACCTGCATCTGCAAATTGGAGCAACTCATCAATACTTCCTCCATCCTCAGGATACTGAGCTATACCTATGCTAACACCAACTCCCAGCGATTTATAACACTCTGTGGTTTTCCACTTTTCAATAATTCGCTTAGCAACAATAAGCCCTGCATTTTTCTCCGTATGGGGAAGTATTATAATGAATTCATCACCTCCGTATCGCACCAGAATATCAGATTTGCGCAAATAGTCTTTAAGAAAGCTAACAAACTCTTTTAAAACTCTATCTCCTTCCAGATGCCCTTTGAGATCATTAACGCTTTTGAAATTGTCAAGGTCAAGCAAAAGGAGGGTGAAAGGGGTGTAGTATCTTTTGTACTTTTTTATCTCTATGGTCAGGTATTCATTTAGAAACCGCCGATTGTAAACGCCGGTCAGGTCGTCTAAAAAAGCCTCATCTTTCTTTTCAAACATCAATAACGCTCCACTTCAAATTCAGGCAAGTGATGGGTAATGTTTAATTTCATAAGTGTGTATCCCCTTTCCTCTTCAAACTCAAGAACAGAATAGGAAGCTGTATCAAAATGCAACCTCCAGAAATAGGGCTTTGATATGTTTAAAAGTCCTGCAACCATGGGTTTTAAAACTGCCCTGTGAGTTACAATACAGATAACTCCACCCTGCCTGTATTCATTTTTTAATTTCTCTATTCCCTTTATAGCCCTTTTCTGTACCTCAAAAAGGGTCTCTGCTCCCTCAAGCCTCAATTCCTCCGGTTTTGTTATCCAGATTCGCCACTCTTCTGGATAATGGGATTTTATGAAATCTTTCTTTTTCCCCTCCCATATTGAGAGGTTGATATTATTAAACTCCTCCATTATTCTAACAGGGCGCCCCTGTGCAATAATTTTAGCAGTTTCATAGGCCCTTTTCAGTGGACTTGAGACAATGAGATCAAATTCTATACTACTGAGAGCCTGCGCAAGGCTCTTCGCCTGCCTTATTCCAAGCGGTGTAAGCGGGAAATCCTTTCTTCCTCTGAATAACCCTTCTCTGTTTCCTTCTGATTCACCGTGTCTGATAAGATAAAAAGTAAGCCGGGACATCTATTTTTATATTTAAAGGTATAAAGGGCGTTTTTTCAAGTCCTGCTTTTTTAAAAATAGCCGGTGAGAGCCTTTTTTCTCTCTTACTTCCAGTTTTTTCCGCCTGCAATCTCATGCATCTTAGCGAGATTTCTGCCCAGCCTTATTGCATACTCAACTGCCTCTTTGTCCTCTAATGGGTCAAGAAAGTTCACAGAATAAGTAAAGGCATATGGGGGAAACATAAATCCCATATCATTAAGGGTACCCATAAGCTGCAAAATAGTCATCATGGCTCCATCTTCCTGAGCAGTTACGACAAAACCTCCAATTTTCCCATCCAGCATTTTGTTAACATTTTCTAAAGAGGTGAGCCTATCTATTAGATTTTTCATGCGTGCAGAGGGAGAGTACCAGTAAACCGGTGTAAGAAAAACGATAATATCCGTGTTTAGTATTTTTTCCATCACTATTTTGAAGTCATCGTTTAACTTTCCCTTAAGACACCGCTCAGGATTACACAGCGCCCCACTCTCACTTACACATCCCTCACAGAAATTTATCTCATAGTCCACAAGATGTAGATACTCCACTTCATACCCTCTCTCCTCAAGGCTTTCCTTCACCTTAAGGGAAAGTCTAAAGGTAATTCCCTTGTCCCTCCTTGAAGAACCATTTATAAAAAGCGCTCTTTTCTCCATGTTCTATATTATACACCAGAGAGGATGTATGGCTAAACCCCTGAACCTCTCTCGCTCTGCCCGAATATTTCGTAATACACAGTCCTGAGAAAACTCCTCTCAATTAATGGCACCATAAGGGCAGACAATAGAATGCTGAAAAACACCACTGCATAAACTGTATCTTTTATGACGCCTGAACCCGTTACGCCATAAAGAGATGGTATTGAGGCAAGGACCGCTGCAGCAAGACCTTTTGGAACCATCACACTCATAAAAGAAGCATCACGCCAGGGAATATCCCTGGCTCTGAATACCTTTATAACAAGCAATCTTCCCAAAAGTATTGTCAATGTTATTAAAAAACCAGCAGAAATGATCCAGAAATCAGCCAGTCTCATGGAAAGTCCAAGATAAACGAAGAAAAAGGTCTTAAGAAGAAAAACAATCTCACTGTAAAATGTTCTCTCCGTTCTGGTGACAGTTGCAAACCTGAGGCCTTTTAATTTAATGGGCATTTTGTCCTTTGGGATTTTAACGAGATTTGCAAGACTAATGCCAAAAGACAGAGAGGCTATAGCTCCACTATATCCCAGAAACTCAGCAATTCCATAGATTATAAATATAAAGGCAAGGGTTGAGAACATTGTGTTGGGTATTTTCCTTACTTTTCTGATAATCGCGCCCCACAGCGTTGCACCAAGAAATCCAATTAATCCTGCCATTGTAAATGTGGCAAGTATCCTGCCTATAATTCTCCCAATGGAAAGATTGCCGGAGGCATAAGCTTCAAAAAGGGCAAAGCTCACAACAATGCAAATAACATCTGTGAAAGCGGACTCAAGAAACAAAATAGTATAGGATTTTTCGGACATATTAAGGGTTCTTATTATGGGTACAACAACAGCCGAAGACGTGCCTCCAAGAATAGAACCTGTTATGAATGATGCAAGCCAGTCTATCCCCGTAGAATAATGAATTATCACGCTGACTATAGTCATTGTAACCAAAAAAGAAGAAAGCATTATTCCCAGTGTATCATCAAATGAATCTTCAAGTTCGGTAATATTAAGATTAACACCCCCCTCAAATAGTATAACTATTAAAGCAATGGTAGTTGCAACCTCCCCCACTTTACCAAAATCAAGAGGCGAAACAATGTGTAGCAGTGGACCAAGAATAATGCCCAAAATCATCAACATCAAGACGTCTGGAACCCTTGTTTTTTCAAACAGGGATGCAAACAATATAGCAAGAAATGTAATAAGTCCTGTGAGAAATATTGCAAGAGCCATATCTTATCAAAAAATCTGTTTAAGAGGACACGTGCTGCATAAAGGGCTACTCTTTTTGCAGTACTCTTTTCCAAGTTTAACAAAAAGAGCATGGTATTCCTTATACAGCTGAACATCATAAGGCAAATTATGCATAAAAAAACTCTGAACTTCGTGATAATTGGCATTCTCTCTTATTATTCTGTGTCTTGCAAGGACTCTTTTTGTATATGCATCCACAACAAAGACGGGTCTTTCCATAGCATAAAGGAGAATGGAATCTGCAGTTTCAGGACCTATACCTTTTATAGACAATAACTCATTTCTTATAACCTCTGTGGGGTCATTTATCTTAAGAAAACATCCTCCTTTTTTCTCAAGCCAAATGAGAAACTCTTTTAATCTCTGTGCCTTTTGCCTGTAAAACCCAGAAGGACGTATAAGCTCTGCCAGTTTATCATTATCAAGTTCAAGTAGCCTGTCTAAATACAGTAAATTTTTACTCTTCAGATTCCTTATGGCTTTCTCCACATTCTTCCAGGCAGTGTTCTGTGTAAGAATCGCTCCAATGGCTACCTCAAGCGGTGTCTCACCAGGCCACCAGTATTGGGGACCAAAGGCCTCATACAATATCTCATATATTTTTTTAAGAAGCATCAAAATACGCCCTCTATTCTGGTTTTGCAACGAGGGCATCTGCCATTTATCAGTCTGTTTTCAATCACATCAAAACCTTCTCTTTTTATAAGCAGCTCTCCACATACAGGACAATACGTATCCTCTCCCATTCCATACACGTTTCCTATGTAAATGTATTTAAGCCCATTTTTTCGCCCTATTTCCTCTGCTTTTTTGAGCGTTTCAATACGAGTTGGTGGAACATGTCTCATTTTATAAGCCGGGTAAAACCGTGATATATGCCACGGGGTTCCCTCTCCCAGTTCATTTGCTATAAATTTGGTGATATTGTCTATATCCTCATCCTTTGTGTTATAGCCGTCTATCATCAGAGTGGTTATCTCAAGCCATATACCCAGCTTTTTGTAAAGTTTTATTGACTTTAATACCTCATCCCTTCTCGCACCAACAACTTTTGCATAAAACTTCTTATCCCAGCCCTTTAAATCTATGTTCGCTGCATGAAGAAAGGGTGAAATGTCACGCAAAGGCTTTTCCTCAATGTATCCATTGGTAACAAATATATTTTTTATGCCAAATTCAACCGCCTTTTCAGCTATATCAAGGCTATACTCAAAGAAAACAGTAGGCTCAGTATAGGTATAGGCAATGACAGGAGTTCTATACTTTAATGCAATGGATACTACCTTTTCGGGAGGCAATTCATCACCCACTATCTTTCCAAGCAACACGGGAATATGCGCTATATCCCAGTTCTGGCAAAAAAGGCATCTAAAATTGCAACCAACACACGCTATGGAGAGTGCCGGGGAACCAGGTAAAAAGTGATACAGCGGCTTTTTCTCAATGGGGTCTATGTGAATGGCAACCACTTTTGCATAATTAAGAGAATAGAGCCTCCCTCCCAGATTTTTCCTTACCCCGCATATACCGGTCTTTCCTTCATGAATTATACATCTGTGTCTGCAAAGATTGCATCTTATTCTTTTATCATCTAATTTTTCCCAGTACAGAGCTTCTTTCACTTTTTGCCCTTATTTTATAATTAGAGTGGGAAGAGCGGAAACATTAACAAACTTTTCGGACGTGCTTCCAAGGATGGTCCTCTCAAAACCACTCATCTTTTTATGCGCCATTACCACAAGATCAATGCCGCTTTTTTCTGCAAAATCCTTTATCTCATCTGCCACATCCACTCCAGAAACCACGATATATTCCGCATCCTCAATACCCATGTTTTCCTCCAGTACTGATATAACCTTTTGCTTCATTGCCTCCAGATTAAGCACATCCTGACCACCAAGATATTCAATGTCTTCAAAGGGTAAAAGCTCAATAACCGAAAGAAAATACAGCTTTGAACCGTATTTTTCCTTAAAAGTCTTCGCCATCTCCACTATACGTGGGCTTATATAATTGATGTCTATTGGGAACAGAACCTTCTCCGGAGACAGAGTG
>JALVLE010000400.1 GCA_027033555.1 Caldifarciminota bacterium
GCGTAACACAAAGTCTAAGTCTGTTTCATGGAATTTAAAAGTTGCACCGTTTAGAAATTTTTAAGGTTGCGGTCTTTTTTCTTTGTATTTTTAACATTTCGCCTTGCTTTATAAAGCCTTAAAAAGTTTATCAGTAAAACGATGATCACAATAGAAACCGGGACAAAGACCACAAGAAATATCATGCTATAGAGAAAACTTTGCATGTTATGAGTTTAAATCCATAAATTCGTTTTGAAAAGCGGGAGTTAGTTTATATAATTGAAATGGTAACCGGAGGTGTTAAAAATGTTTTTTCTACTTTTAATTTTGTCCTTTGAGTTTAGGACTTACAGCCGGTTTGTTCATGTGTTGCCTCAGGATACACAAAAGGCGTTTGGCACAGATTCTATAACTGGAGGTGGATATGTTAGATTACCGCTTACAGCTTCATGGATTAATCTTTCTAAAAATAACTTGCTTATACTGAAAGGAGATACTGTGTTTTATTTTGACCCCTTTCTTCTTTTTATAACGCATAAAGAGACTGTACCTCTTAGAAACGTGCTCAAAATATATACGGATGAGAAGGGAAATTTGATATACTTGACATCACATGGTGCTTATTACAAGGATGGCAGAAAAGCAAAATACAGGATATTTTCAGATACAATTAATATTGTTTTTGGAAAATTCTGTAACTTTAAGTATCGGTCTCCTGCGTGTTTTAAGGGGCACATGTTTTACATAAAAGATAAGAGGGTGTATATGAATGTTAAGATAGATACAATGGCCACCCGTCTTATTTCTTATACTGCTTCGGAGCTTTCCTCTTACGTTGCAAAAGATACAGTTTATACAAAAACAGGATGTGTGATAGCTCATGGAAGGTTAATTAAAAAAGGATTACCAGAAGGGGTTGCTTTTAAAGAAGGGGATACTCTGTTTGTTTATAATCTTAAAGACACGGTTTATGTTCTTTTAGTCCCGGCTTTCAAAACTATAGGGACTCGCAGTAAAAATAACACCCCTTTCAGAGACCTTTTCTCAGACTTTGATGGAAATGTATATTTTAAAGGTAGAAAAATATACAAGGACAGGTATTTTGTATCAACAACTCTTTTAGACATTGATAAAGACGGCAACCTGGAAATTATTCTTGGAAGACCGGATGGGAGCTTTGCGATTCTGAAAAAAATAAATGGAATATATGTGGAGTGGATGTCTTATTCCCCACCTCCAAGCCTTTATAAGAGATACATTTCCCATGGGCTTCCTATGTTTTATCGTGTAAAGATAGAGGAGAGTCCATTTGCTGCTTTTGTTGATACGGTGAATCCACTATACCGGGATGAAATTATATATGTAATACAACATGCCTCACCAGAGTTCAATGACTCCCTTTTGCATGTGGGTTTTTCGTACCTGTTTGACAATGTATTTGACATTTATCTTGCGGCAAGAAGGTTAAAATACGTTAGTTTAGCTGAGCTGAAGGATGGAAAAACCACTTTGGTGCTCAATAAAAAGGATACTATACCTCCGGGAATTTACTATAAATTTGTAGTATTTCCGAGGATTCTTTACGAGTTTCCTGAAAAGACATTATTCAGGACCTTTTTCATGAATGACCATATGTACGGTAAATCTGTGATTGAGGTGGTGGAGAAGGACACAATAGTAATGGATGCTGTGAAACATCTTTATTCATGGGCAAAATCTTTTATGCATTTTGGCTACATGACAAATGATCTTTCACCTGTTGTTATTTACAGAAAGGCCTATGGTTCCTGTGGAGAATATTCTATATTAGGTGCTGCTCTCCTTAAAACTGTGCTTATCCCAGCTTATGTGGCTGTTGACATGGGAGAAGACCACCAGTGGAATGAGTTTTATAACGGAAAAAGGTGGATACACTTTGATTTAACACAGGAGCCCGGGAAGGCCATTGATAATCCTTATGCGTCCAGTGAAGGGATGGGAAATAAAGAAGTTTCTATTGTTTTAGGCGTTGTTCCAGAAGGAGGATTTTTCCCTATAACTCATCACGGATATACCAGTACAGGCCATATTAATGTCAGGGTGGTGGATATTAACGACAATCCTGTAGGGTTTGCTCTTGTTATACTTGTAAGTCATTGGGCAAACAGGCAAAGTATTTCCTATTTCAGGTTAACTGATAGAAATGGAAGAGCCTTTTTTGATGCTGGATTTGAAAAGAATGGGTATTCCATTTATGTGTATTCTCCTTTTGGTAGAGGCGGAGTGGGAAATTTTATGGTAGAAGAGGATAGCTTTGTAGATCTAACAATTAAGGTGGGCGGAAAAATAAGTAACAAACACCTAAAGATAAAGAATGTGGAAGGCAGGGCTCTCCTCTTCTACAGGAACTTTAG
>JALVLE010000401.1 GCA_027033555.1 Caldifarciminota bacterium
CAATGGGTTGTATCCAATGATTCAGGCCCTGCCCATATGGCTGCTGCGCTATCTACACCACTTTTCGTACTTTTTGGTCCCACAATCCCTGAATTTGGGTTCAGGCCAGCATCCAGAGCGCCTGTTGTTGTCATTGAAAGGCATGACCTTTCGTGCAGACCGTGTTCTCTCCATGGGGAGAAGAAATGTAAATATGGTGATTTAAGATGTCTTGCCGGTATTTATCCTGATGTGGTTTTTGGAAAAATAAAAAGCACATTGAATCCCGGATAGCTTTACACTATTTGTTATATCATCAGGTTAGGTATATAATTTCAATAAGCATGGGGAGGGTTAAGGAACCACAGAAAGTTTTACTGTTCTCAGGGATTATAGCCACAAAAGCATATCTTGAAAAGGCAGAAGAGCTTTTAAAAGATGTCTTCGGAGAGGTTGTCCTTTCAACACCGGTTATACCATTTGTTCACACCAGTTATTACGAGGAGGAGATGGGAAGTGGACTTTTCCGAAAATGGGTTGCTTTTTCCAGACTGATTGATCCAGGCGAAATAGCAGGGATAAAGCATCTTACAAATCGTATGGAGGATGAATACAGCAAGGATTTCAGAAGGGTTTTCAATTTAGACCCTGGTTATATATCACTTCAGAATATGGTTCTTGTGACAACAAAGAGTTATTCTCACAGGATATATTTACGGGACGGGATTTATGGCGAAGTAACACTTATATATAGAAAAAAAGAGGGTTTTACTCCCCTTGAATGGACATATCCTGACTATAGGGAAAAAATTGCCCTTGATTTCTTTAACAGGGCACGGAAAATACTGAAAGAGAAGTTAAAAAAGGAGAAAAAGAATGCTAAGGACAATGGATGAGCTTATTGAACTTGCAAAAAGCAAGGGCAAAAAGAAGATAGCCGTTGTGTATCCTGTGTCAAAGGCAGTGATAGAAGGACTAAAAATGAGTGAGGAGCTGGCATATCCGGTGTTATTCGGTGATACCAGGATAATAAAAGAAATTGCGGAAGAGGTTGGGCTTGAAGATTTTGATGTATATCATACAGAAACCCCTCAGGATGCTGCTTTTGAAGCCATACGTTTTGTGAGAGAGGGAAGGGCGGATTTCTTGATGAAAGGGAAAATTTCAACTCCGGATTTCCTTCGTGCTGTCTTGGATAAGGAACATGGTTTAAGGTCAGGGAAATTGCTCTCTCATATTGCGGTTCAGGAAGTGCCGGGTTATAACAGGCTTGTTTTTCTAACGGATGCTGGTATGAATATAAGGCCTGATCTTAAAACCAAAATTGAAATCCTGAAAAACGTTTTGTATGTGATGAATAACCTGGGATATACCGAGATAAAAGCCGCAGGACTTGCCTCAATTGAGCAGGTATCAGAGAATATGCCAGAAACCATTGATTATGCAGCTATTTCAAAGATGGCAGAAAGGGGAAGCTTTGGGCGTGGGTTTTTCTTTGATGGACCGCTTGGTTTTGATATAGTGGCCAGCAAAGAAGCTGCCATGATGAAAGGAGTAAGTTCGCTTGTGTCAGAGGAAGCAGATGTATGGCTTTGCCCGGATGTGGCATCTGGTAATATTCTTTCAAAGGCACTTATATACTTTGCTGGTGCAAAAGTAGGAGGGATAGTTGCAGGCGCAAAGGCTCCTATAATTCTGCTCTCTCGTTCTGATACTCCGGATAGAAAACTTTATTCCATAGCCTTTGGAATTGCCGCCCTTGGGTAGGTTTACTGTATTTAAATACGATACCTTGAATTCCACCAATGACAAGGCCTGGGAACTGCTTGTTGAAAAAAGAATAAGATTACCCTTTGTTGTACGGGCAGCCACGCAAAAGTACGGAAGGGGGAGGTATGGAAGAAGATGGGTCTCTGAAAAAGGGGGGCTTTATTTTTCCATTGCAGAAAAGGACAGGCTTAATAATGAGCTTATAGTATGTACCACACTCGCTCTCTACAATGTCCTTAAAAGACGGGGGGTGAAACCCCGAATTGTTTTACCCAATGATATATATGCTGAAAAAGGCAAAATAGCGGGAGTGCTTATAGAGAGAAGGGGAGCATATACGGTAAATGGGATAGGAATCAACGTAAATCAACTCACATTCCCAGAAGTTGAAAGGAAAGTAACTTCTGTTTATCTGGAAACAGGGAAAAAGCAGGATATAGACGAGCTTTTTTATGATTTTCTTGAGGAGTATTTTCACATTGATTTTGAATACGCTTTCCCCATATGGCGCAAATTGATACTAAAGGCAAACAGCAACATAAAGATATTTACGCGCATATTTACAGGAAGGTATAATCTCAAAGAGATTGATAAAGAGCTTAACCTTTATATGGATAACCTGCCT
>JALVLE010000402.1 GCA_027033555.1 Caldifarciminota bacterium
TTACGGTGATGTACTCAATGCACTTCTTGCCGTTCTTTCAAAATTTATATTAATAGGCTTTGGTGCATATCTCATTATAAAAGGAAGGATTACAGCAGGAACTGTTGTAGGATTTATTGCATATTCTGATTATCTCATGCAACCCTTAAATTACATTCTTATATTCTCCACGAAAGTTGAACCATCAAAGGTTTCACTTGATAGAGTATATACAATACTTGATAAGCCTTCTGTATATGAGGTAAAAGAAATTCCACAGGCAGACAGGGTTGATGTAAACCAGGAAACCGCAGTGGAGATAAGAAATTTGACTTTTAAGTATGACAACAATTCAATTCTGGATAACCTGAGTTTCAAAATCAAAAAAGGCGAGTGGGTGTGCATAGTGGGGGAAAGTGGTAGTGGCAAAAGCACTCTGTTGAATATACTATTAAAACACTTTCCAGTGCCGGATAATACCGTCTTCATATTTGGTAAAGATATAAACAACTATACAGCGGAAGAGGTACTCAGTCTTATTACCCTAATAGAACAGGAGCCCCAATTATTCAGTGAAATGTCCATAATTGAGAACCTGACAATAGGTGTTGACAGGAGCGTGGATGAAATAAAAGAGGTAGCAAAGAAACTGGGTATGGGTGATATTCTGGAAAAGATTTCCACCGAGCGTAAGGTGTTGCTCTCCAATGCTGGATTGTCGGGAGGAGAAAAAAAGAGACTTTCTATACTTAGGGGACTTTTAAGAAAAACTCCAATTGTCATTTTAGATGAGCCAACCGCATTTGTTGATAAAAAAAGCGGTATAACCATACTTGAGAGTTTAAAAAACAGCCTGAGGGATAGAACGGTAATCATAACAACCCATGATAAAGAGATTTTAAGGTTCTGTGATAGGGTAATTGATTTGCAAAAGGTGAAGAATGAGGAAGAAAAAGGAGGAGTTAGATGAGTATAAACTCAGCAGTTTTATATTTACTATTCTCACTTACCATTTCCCCGATGAAACTAAATTCATGGAAAGAAATTTATACCATTAAAAACTATATAAGACTTAAAAAAGTGTATCCGGATACATCTTCATATCCTGAAGACTCAACACATCTTTTTATAGGATATACAGATAAGGCTGTAGTTTTTTATGCAAAAAACTTTCAAAAAGGTCATATTAATGCTACGATAAGAAAGAGAGACGATCAGCAAATTCCCCAGGGTGAAGATGCCTTAACATTTATTATAGCCTCCAGTGGTATTGGTAAAAACGCATATTATATAGCAATAAACCCTCTTGGGACTATATACGACAAGATTTTAACGCCAGATGGATTTGTTGAGTGGGATGGAGACATAACTGTAAAAGCTCATAAAACATCTTATGGCTGGGATTGTTTGCTAATAGTGCCATTCAGGTCTATTAACTTTGTTAAATCTGCATGGGGTATTCAGGTTATAAGAACCATTATATCAAAAAATACAATGCTTGCCTTGCATTTTACAAAAGATCTTGGTTCATTGTATGAGATGGATGAATTAAAAATTGACTTTAGTAGTGTTAAAGCTGTTAGATTACTCACGCCGATAATTATACCAGAAGTGAGATTGCACGGCGTATATGACACAACATCGCTTACATGGAAGACAAAACTACAGGGAGGTGGGGTTGTTAGATTAAAAGGAAGGGGTAATACTTTGTTTGATTTCACATACTCTCCTGATTATTCAGAACTTCCACTTGATTTTAGCCAGTTTTCACTTCAGCGCTTACCGGTTACCTATCCCGAAAAGAGGCAATTTTTCATAGAAGGAAGTGGTTTTTATAAGACACCTGTAACACTTGTGAGAACGAGAAATATAGAGGATGTAGAGTATGGGGCCAAATTCTATTCAAGTAGTAAGAATAACGATTTTGCCCTCTTTTTTGTCAAAGATTCTGTGCTTAAAGACATAATGTTTGCAAAATATACCTATCATATGGGAAAAAATACCAGTATAGGGTTTTTCTCCGGTATGAATAAAATCAATTATGAAGTTGCATCATTAGACCTTAATCATTATGTCCAGAGATATAACACGCAAATAAAAATTCAGGGTAGCAGAATAATAAACAGTGGTATTGACTTGAAATACGTTGATATTGAGAGAAATGTAAATACTGGTTTAGGGGGGTATATTTCCTATTTTGATGTGGACAGCGGATTTGTTTCACCTCTTAATTTTGGTGGACTCCTGGATTTTGACAATAAGAGAAAAATTGCAGCCAGCCTTCAGTACATAACCTCTACCAGCATAAGGAATAAATCCGCAATTTTTTCATTTAATTTATGGGGTCATAATACCTGGAACAAAAAAGATAACTCTTTAATATATAAAGAATAC
>JALVLE010000403.1 GCA_027033555.1 Caldifarciminota bacterium
GTTCCATGACATCATTGCGATTGAGCACGCGAAACGCTCCATATCCCAACTGTGGACGGGCACCAATGGAACCATACTTTTCCAGCCAAAGAAGCAGACAAGCCAGCATGGAGATAACCTTTTCATCACCTTGAAAATTTAGAGCCAATTTCCCGACATACCCCGGCAAGAGATACCACCCGCGAGTCCGTTCCGGCGGACGAATATTTAAAACTTCATCTCGTGGTTCCCAAACAGGCTGCGTTTTATCTTCCACAATCTCCATCCTAAACCGCCTTTTCCAGCCCGTTGCTCCAAACACCTGACACACATCGCACAAGCCAGCATCCCTAAGCCGTTGGCGCTCATCGATAGCCTTGCTTTTCCGATATTTATCCGCATCAAAAGAGCACTTATGTTCGCTCGGATCGCAGGCATCTCCTCCTAACCCACGAACAATAGCCTCATACCACCATCTGAGGGAACCGATGATGCCGGTCTCATGGATTCGGTCCATCGTGCCATCCACGCCGCCAGTCCAGAGCGGCGTCAGGGTTTTTATTTTAACCACTAAACTCTCCATATCCCCTTCCTTTTATCATGTAATGCCCGTTACTTTCTTTTCTCTTCTGGGTTCTTTTTCTCACAACCTCAATCATCCCAAATCCCTGGCTGTTTTTGGGGCCGAGACCGGCGTCATAGGCTATTTCAAAATATGGCTTGCTTATCTTCACTTTATAAAGCCCCATCCAGCCTTTTATTATAATTCCTTTGAATTTGATAATGGCCTCACTGTTTTTGTTTACGCTGTAAGGCTCTATCTTAAAAATATCATCTTCCTCCTCTGGCTCTATGCCATAAATTGCTTTAAACTTTCGCTTTAAATTGTCACGAAGCAGGGATTCAAACTCTTTCTCAAATGGAGTGTAGTAATATGTCTTCTTTTTACCATCCCCGGTGAGCAATGTGGAATAAACTGTTATTGGAGAAAGGGTCTTTATTATTACCTCGGTTGTATAAACAGGTGGCTTGATTACTTCAATGGATTTTACCGTGAGTTCGCTTTTACCCATCCTTACTTTCTCTACCTTAACAAGATGCAGGGCAAAACTTTCAAGAAGTCGTACATCCCTTGCAGAAAGGTACAAGGTTATTGGAGGCTTAAAAAGCCAGCCTTTTCCGTTCTTTTTTATAGAAGGAGAAAATAAACGGGAAAATGTGAAAAACTTGAATCTTCTTTTTCCAAGAGGAATGCCCGTGTTATGAAGGGGCTCTGCTATGCTCCTGTCAAGATTTGTGTAAATAAATGACTGAACAAAATGATTATAAGAAAAAGGAATAAATACACGCGAACTCCAATCAAAAGTTATCTTTAATCTCACAATAAAATTATAAAGGGAAAATCCATCAAAGTCAAGTAATAGATGTTTTAAAAATATGACACATAAACGTTATAAGTGTATAAAAAAGGGACAAAGGCAAAATGGGAAATTAATTTTGACAACTTGCGTTAAAATCGTGCCTTAAAGGCCGGTTAAACTTACCTGACCCTTTTCAACAGGATATTTGGGCTATTATTTGAATGGGCAGGTATGCCGATTTAAAATTAGTTTTATGAAGGATATGGTATTAATCTTCGGTGGTATTGTCGCATTAATACTCTTCATTTTTGTACTTTTATACGTGAGACTTCTTTTAATTATTAAAAAAAGGACACAGGAAGCAGCTGAAGCTCTGAGGGGTGAAAAAATATTCCTCTATGAAGAATCTGCAAAATTTATGGGGCAAAAAAGTGCAGGATTAAAACAGACACCTGGCAATGGCTTCCTTGCTCTAACAGCTGACAAACTTTATTTTAAAATGTGGTTCCCGAATAAAACATTGATGATTCCCGTAAATTATATTATAAACGTAAAATAAAGTAGAAATTTTCAAAAAAAAAAAAAAAGGAAGCCTTTATTAAAAGTAGCCTTTTATAGAAACAATGGGCTAAAAGATGAAGTTGCCTGGCTTGTTCGTGAACCTGAAAGGTGGATTCACCACATCAACAAACTTCTAAAAGCTATATAATGATCCAAATAAGCGTTATAGGCCCATCCCAACCTTCACAAAAAGAGTACGAACTTGCGTATAAAATAGGTGAAATTATAGGCAGAAAGGGTTATGTACTCATAACAGGAGGAAGAAGTGGTATTATGGAAGCCGCCTCCTGTGGCACAAAAAGTAAAGGAGGAATAACTGTAGGCATTCTTCCACGGGACACTCAAGAGGCTAACCCATGTGTAGATATAAAAATACCCACTTTCATGAACGAGCTCCGTAATTTTCTCGTTGTCTCCGCTGCCCGCGTGGTAGTTTCTGTGGGAATAAGCGATGGGACCCTCATTGAGCTTGCCATTGCCAATAAACTCAATAAACCCGTTATATCATTTCTACTACCTGACAAACTTCATTTTCTCTCCACCCATATGCTTACGGAGAGTGACATAAATACTTTTGAGAAGTTAATTGAAGATTATGCTCAGGAAAGAGATACTGGAATTACTCCCTGAATCACCCGGGGTTTATTTATTTAAACGTGGTAATGAGATTTTGTATGTAGGGAAAGCTAAAAATATAAAAAACAGAGTAAATACACACAGAACTACTCATGCCCCTTTTTATGAAAAAGCCGACAAAATAGAGTATATACTCACAGGTACAGCATCTGAGGCCCTTTTACTTGAGGCAAACCTTATCAAACAATACCAGCCCAGGTACAATATTAAGCTTACAGATGATAAAAAATACCCCTATATTGCCATAACAAAAAATGAACCTTATCCGAGAGTATTTCTTACCCGTAATTTGCTCTTTAAAAACGCCGACATATTCGGTCCTTATATGAGTGCAATTGCAATAAGAAAGGCGCTTAAAATGTTGCGGGAGATTTTTCCGATACGAAACTGCAAGTATAAATTGCCGTCCAGAAGAAAGATCAATCCATGTATTGAGTACCATATGGGACTCTGTAGTGCACCATGCATAAAAAATCGGGTACCACAAATGGCTTATATGAGAAACGTTGAAAATATAAGAAAAGTGCTGCTCGGCGATCTGAACCCGGTAATAGAGTATCTCCAAAGTGAAATGAAAAAAGCTGCCGAAAGCCTCAATTTTGAATATGCAAAGCTGTTGAGGGATAGAATAAGCTCTTTGCATGAGCTTAAATATCACTTTTATATCTCAAGTCTTAAAGAGGGTTCTATAGATATAATTGGCACATTCCATACAACCAAAACTGCGTATTTTTATGTATTGTTCTATCGCGACGGCAAAATAATGAATACAGCTTATTTTAAAATGGAAAAAGGCACAAAAGACCGGGAAAACGATGTATTGTCAGCTTTTCTGAGCCAGTATTATTCTACCATTTCTTCTACTCCTGAACAGATTATTATTCCTATCCTGCCTGAAAATAAACAGGAGATAGAAGAAACATTTGGATTCAAAATAGAGCTTCCTCATGGTGAGTTCATAAAAACCATGCAGATTGCCATGAAAAACGCAGAGGAAGTGGCTCTCCAGGAAGAACATAGAAAAAGACGAACGCATCCCGCTCTCCTGGAACTTCAAACAGTTTTTGGCCTTAAAAGCATTCCGGAGAAGATAGAATGTGTGGATGCCTCCCAGTTATTCGGGAGCTTCAGGGTGGCTTCTCTGGTTGTAATGGAAAATGGGAAACTCAGGAAAAGGCTTTACAAAAGATATAAAATTAAAAAAGAGGAAGGCAAAGACGATTTTTCAATGATTTATGAAGTGACACTTAGAAGATTCAAAAGGGCCCTTAAGGAAAAGGAAAAACTACCCGACCTCTATATTCTTGATGGTGGGGTTATTCAGCTTCAGGCTGCTTTGAAGGCGAAAAAAGAACTTGGTATAAAAGACGTGTTTTTTGCAGCGTTTGCAAAGAGATTTGATGATTTTTATCTTGAAAACGGCAAAAGGGTAATGCTACCGACGAGGTCTTTCAGTCTGAAGCTTATGAAAATGCTCAGGGATGAAGCCCACAGGTTTGCTATAACTTACCACAGGAAACTAAGAGACAGAGAATCCTTCAGGGACTTTCTTGATTTTGTACCCGAAATAGGAGAAAAAAGGAAAAAGGCACTGATAGAATATTTCGGGAGTCTCAAAAAAATCCGGGAGGCTACGGTTGAAGAACTTAAAAAAGTCCCGGGTTTTGGTGAAAAAATAGCGGAGAAACTCTATAATTTTATTCATGGAGATTAAAAGGGCACGCATACTTTTTACAAACATTTTTTACATACGCTTAAAAGGTACAGGTATCCTTATAGATAGCGGGAACCATGTTTCGGAGAAGAGTTTTTTGAAAAAGATAAAGGACTTTGGAAAAATAGATTACCTGATACTTACTCACACGCATTTTGATCATGCAGGAAATGCCGTTTATTTAAAAAGGTATGGGACAAAGGTTGTAGTCCACACCCTTGAAAAAGAGTGGCTTAAAAAGGGAGAGACACCCAAACCACCCGGTATAGATGGTATTGGAAAATTAGCGATAAGGTTCTCTGGATTAAAATCTTTTAAATTTCCTAAAACAGAGCCGGATATAATTGTGGAGGAATCTAAAAAAATACATGACTTACTGGTGCTGCACACCCCTGGACACACGCCGGGGTCTCTTAGTGTGATTTACGATAATATTGCCTTCTGTGGAGACCTTATTATGAATCTAACCTTCAGACCTATCTCTCATATTCCTATCTTTGCCCATGATCTTAACATGGTAAGAGAGAGCGTGAATAAATTGAGGGAAATGGGGGTTAAAATATTTTTCCCGGCACATGGCAGACCTGTTACCATAGATAATCTTAGAATCTGACAACAGAACACATTTGTTTGCCTATCTTTAAAGTTTGCCTTATGGTAAGAGGGTATGAAAGAAGTATATGCAATAACTCCACATGGGGAGTTTTCTCCGGAAAGACTGCCTTTTGCCCTGAAATCTGTATGGAAAAAGCTTTTGCCATATTCTATAGGCGGAATTTTCTGGTGTGATTCTCTGAAAGAAGCTGAAATTACCCAGCTGGTACAACTGGGGATGGATGTAAAAAGGCAAAATGCATTTATAGACAAGGGTCTTGTGTTCTATAATGGATTTTTAAAAGTCCCCTCTTTATTCATAAGAAAAAAATATAAATTCCCAGGCACAGGAATTGGGGTAATTGTGGGCATGACACATGTGGAAAATAAGGAAAGTCTTATTCATTTCATAAATTACCTGCAAGAAGGGATAAAGCTTTTCAATGGTGAGCTTTTTGCCGGAGGAAGACACAAAAAGGGCTATTTTCTTCTCGGTTTTATCCCTTCAGGTAATATTTATCTTCTTCAGGAAGCGTTTCACTCCATGAAAGTGGCTCTTGAGGTTTATGGTCTGGGAACAAAGGCAATTCTATACCTTTCGCGGTTTATTCCTCTTATGTATGAGGGAAAGGTGATTCGCCTTTTTGATAGATATTCTGTTGACTTTTTATTGCCTCTATGGGAACTGGACGACCTGGAAATAGTGACAGAAAAAAGGTTATTTAAAAAATATCCGTCTATACGTACAGGATTACTTTTTAAGCCACAAACAATAAAATTGCTTGATAGGGATTTTCACATAATAGATGGCGTTACCAGAAGAATTGATATTTCTAAAAGAATTGTTAACCGTAAAGATGAGCTTTACAAACTTCAAGAACTCACAAATAATGCCATAAAAAAGCAGGATTTTACTCTAATTGGCATAACCGGTCCATTCGGGATTGGCAAAACAAGCCTTGTCCTTGAACTACTTAGAAGGATTATAAATAGAGAGAGAAAAATCAATACGTATTTCATTGACTTTGAGAAGGGCACAAAAGCCCCACTTTATGGCATAAAAAAGATCTTTGAAGCACTCTCCCCTCCTTCTGATTTTAATGTCCCATCTGGTGATCCTTTATATATTAATGCACGGTTGGGATACATTATAATGAAAGAACTTGTTACAAAAGGCAGAATAGAAAGTGAAATTCCTGGTTCTGCATCTTTGACACTTATAAAAATCGGTCTTGGTAAATATTTTGAGTATATGCAAACGCCGTCTATAATTGTGCTTGACGACATAGAATTTATGGACGAGGTATCAAGGTCCCTTCTATATGAAATTTTAAACAAAATATCACAGTTTTCAATTCCAGTGGCCATTATTCTTATTGCAAGAAAGGACAATTTTTTCAATGGAATAGATGGTATGAAGGAGATTATAAGGCTTGGTCCAATGGAATTTACTGAGCCCAGTATTGTGCACATTCTATTAAATAATCAGGTGGAAAATGCACTTGCAAAATATATTTATCAGATAGCAAACGGTCACCCATTTTATATTGAGCAGTTTACAAAGTATTTAAAAGAGGAAGGTATTATTGAAAGGAAGGATGGTGTTTATCATCCTGTTACACCACTTCCACAGAAGATAGACATGAAAGAAGTTATAAAGAAACGGCTGAAATCTCTCGGCGAAGATATAAGCTATATCCTGGACATTGTTACTATACAGGATACTCCGCTGCCTTTGAGTTTCTATTCTGCTATTCTGGAAAAAGAGGAAAGCTTTTTTGTCTCCCCGGGTCACAGAATAAATGATAATGCTTTTGTATTACAACTTGTTGACGACTTAAACGAAATCTTTTACATCTCTCAATTTGCATTCTTTAAAAAAATGCGCCTTGATAATATTCTTGCCAGTACTAAAAGAAATCTTCATAAAAAGATTGTAGAAATTATAGAGGAAAAATTCAGGGACAATCTCCAGATATTTTATTCCACCCTTGTGTATCACTCCAGAATGGCCGGCCTGAAAGAGAAAGAGCTGAAGTATTTGAAGGAAGTGTATAGCCAGGCACGAAGACTCAATATCCTGACTGATTGTATAAATTACCTTGAAAGACTCATGGAAATAGACCCCAGGCATAAACACAGGTATATGC
>JALVLE010000404.1 GCA_027033555.1 Caldifarciminota bacterium
TAAGAAGGTGTTTTATGGAGCTTGACCCCAAAGGCACAGGTAGTCTTTCAATTGCCGAGTATTTACTATTTCAGCTTTATTCCCGTAATCTGATAAATGAGGAGGAATTTGAAGAGTTTTCCAGGCATCTTGACGAAGAAAAAATTCGCCAAATTACCAAAAACCTGAAGATATCCCTCTTACCCTATCCTTTTAGCCTTTATGAAAGGGATACCTCTGAATATATAGTCCCTGAAATTACCTTTCGGATAGTGGATGGGAAAATTCAGGTGGAAATCTATGAATCTCCATTTACCTCCCTCCAAATAAACCAGAGATACGAACAGATGCTTAAGTCAAAAAAAACACCGCGCGAAATTAAAAGGTTCCTGGCGGAAAAGTATAGAAACGCCCAGAAATTCAGAGAAGCTATTTTAAGGAGAAAAGAGTATTTGAGACGGATTGCAGAGTTTATAGCTGAAAAGCAGGAGAAATTTCTGCTCGGAAAGTCCATTTATCCTGTACCGGTTAGTCAGAAAGAAGCAGCAAGAGCTCTTTCAATACCCCCTTCTACTCTAAACAGAATTCTTAAAGAAAAATATGCTGACACGCCTCGTGGTATTTATGCTTTGAGATTCTTTTTTAAAAGAGGCGTGAGGGGTGCGCATTTCAGTCTTTCGCAGGATGAGCTTGGAGACATAATAAGAGAGATTATTGAAAGTGAAGATAAAAGACACCCTCTCTCTGATGAGGAAATAGCTGCTATTTTGAATCAGAGAGGAATAAAAATTAAAAGAAGAACCGTTGCTGCCAAGAGGAAAGAACTTGGCATCCCGTCATCAAGGGAGAGGAAGGAAAGGGGTTAGATGTATCCCCTTTACAGGCTTTTAAGCACTATTTTAACTTTTCCTCTCAGGGCACCGCGGATAGGAGGTGCATCCCGTCCGTCTGTTTGGTTCCATCTTTCTTCTTTAGGGGAAATCAGCTCTGCAAAGGGCCTTATGGATCTTTTTATTGAATCCCAGTATTTTGTATTTGTTACCGTATTTACCGAAGCAGGTTATCATAAATTAAAGGAGATTTATAAAGCTCGGAAAAATTTTGAGGTGGTAAGGTTCCCTTATGATAAGCCTTCTTTTATTGAAAATGTTTTTAAAGCCAAACGGATAAGGGCATTAATAATCGTAGAAACTGAACTATGGCCAAATCTCATTCATATTGGACAGAGGCACGCAAAACTGTATCTTGTAAATGCCCGCATATCTGACAAAAATTATAAGAGACTTGTAAAATTTAAGAAGTTTTTCAGTGAGTTGTTAAATAGCTTTAGCATTATTTTCCCTCAATCCACCAGACAGAAAAGGAGACTCCTTGAGTTTGTGGAAGATGAGAAGAAGCTTGTTTATGTGGGAAATACCAAGGTGGATAATCTCCAGATTGATCCCGGATCACTCCTTTCTCGCAAGGACATAGGCATACCTGAGGATGAATTTATAGTGGTGTTTGGGAGTGTAAGAGGAAAAGAACTTGTTGAGGTAGTGGATATAATAGGTCCACTTATGAAAAAAGGAATAGGTGTGATTATTGCTCCCAGACACCCCACAAGAGTGAAATTACTTGAAAATTTGCTTAATCTTCGGGGAATACCCTATACCAAAAGAACAAAAAGCAAATATCGGAAAAATAAAGTATTTATTGTGGATACTCTGGGGGAGCTCAAGAAGTTTTATTATCTTGGTAATGTTTGCTTTGTGGGCGGAACTTTAAAGGACTATGGAGGACATAATGTGCTTGAGCCTGCTATATTTGCAAAACCTGTAATTTTTGGCCCGTACACAAAAAATGTGGAAGATGAAGCAAGTGGCCTTTTAAGATACGGTGGAGGCGTTAAGGTTGAAGGAAAGGATGAGCTTTTAAAAACCATAGTTGACCTGTATCAAAACAGAGATAAGGCCGCTCTGATTGGAGAAAAGGCTTTAAGATTTGTTGAAAGTCTTAAAAAAGTCTCTCAGAAGATATATAAGCTAATACTGGAGGACCTTGATGAAAGAATGGGATCTTTATTCTGAGATTGTGAGATTTTTGAGGGAAGAGGAATATTATTCTATTTTAGCTAACTTTATTTCCTATCATCGCATTCAGGGGACTGAGGAGATGCAAAAAGCGTTACTTTTTTTAAAGGATGTTCTTAATGAAACTGGTGTTTATAATGAATATTATGAAGAAGAGATGGTTGCGGGTAAAAGAATCTTTGGGTTCCCGTATTTTCGTGGTTATAAGTTATATGCCTCAAAGGCGATTATCAGGTCTTCTGATACTGTAAAACTTGATTTTTGTCTTAATCCGCACACCTTTATTCAGAGAAGCAGAAAAATAAAAGGAAAGTTTAAG
>JALVLE010000405.1 GCA_027033555.1 Caldifarciminota bacterium
TTTTCATCGTTTTCAATAAGCTTGATTATATTCTCTGCTACATTAATTGAATGGTCTGCTAAATTAATATTTCTTAAAATTTCATAGGTATTTTTAAAAGGAAGACTGATTTGATTTGAAGCATCCTTTTTCAGCCTGGCCTTCAGATCAACAGTAAGAATTTCCATAGGACTCTGCTTAGTCTTAATGTTATCTGGTTCACCTGACTTTGACTCGTCTCCCACCTTGCTTACAACAGAAGGGCAGTGACCATATTCATCCAGTTGACTTAAAAGAAATAAAATAACTCTGTACTCAGCCTGGAACACGGATTTCTCCAGATCCGAGTCAACATCAGGAGAACCAAGTCTTTCTTCCACCTTAAGAACTTTCTTTAAATCCTGAAAAAACTTTTTTATTCTATCATTTGCAAACCCCTTCTCCTCCTGTGCATGAATTTCTATTGCAGTTTCATCTCTCCAGAAGTGATACATTTTACTCATATCTATTTTTATCTCTTCCTGTTTTTCTTCAGAGACACTACTGTGGTTATTCGACCAGATATGGCTCAAGTCTGCCAGACTTACCTCAAGTATGCCCTCTTTTTTGAGATTGCTCAGGATGACTTGCGCTGTCGAATACTCTTTTTTACGATAAAGAAGCGACCTGAAAAGAGAGTATACACCTTCAAAAATAAACTTAAGTAAAAGGGAAAGAAACAGGGATAGCGAGATCACATATATGTAATACAGGAGTCCGCTCTCAGCCCCAAAAAATGTTTTCTCAGAATATAGACTCACAGTTAATCCAACAATTAGATATACAATAAATAACAGATAGCTTTTTTTACCTCTATTTTTCACAGTTTAACCTCCATCGGAGCTGCTGCTGGAAGGTTTCCTTTCCTCCGTTGCAGAATGAGCATTCTTTCGAAAGAATGAGGACGAAAGTGTCATCTGGGGAGTTTTATCTGTATCTCCGTCCTGTGATTCTTTGGCTGTAGCCTTTATTTCAGGAAACACTATTCTAAATTTGAATGGCAAAGAGGGAACAACGTCGCTGGTGTTCAGGGTTTTAGCTTTGTACCTGCCTCCATAGCTTATCATATAGAAAATTCTCGGCTTAAGGGTTATAAATAGATCATCGGGAACAGTATCCCGTTCTTCCTCTCTTGTTGTTACACCGCCTGAGGCTGAAACTATGGGTGAATAGACTCTTACTCTTCCGAAGTGATCGGAAGCATATCGTGATGTATCCACATCCGGAACTCTCATAAAAATCTTTGTATTTGTGTTATCAAGTATGGATTTTGCTTTGTCCTCTCCAACTTCAGCGTAGAGCTGGCTTACAGACTGGCAGAAGCCGTGCATCCAGACTCCAGCACCTCCCGCTTTGGCAAAGAGGTCATCTATACCGTAATAAAGAACATTCTGTGCCTCGTCGATGAAAATTGACATTGGAGGGCTAACGGTTTTTCCAGATGAAAACTTTCTGCCAACGAAACTGCCAATCATGGAAATTATCACCTTTCCCACAGTAAATGCAGCCTTGTGTGTGAGCAGGGAACCCAGTTGAGCTATTAGAATAACGCTTTTACCCTGTTCGAGTCTGCTCACAAATCGATTTGAGTCAGCCTTTCCCACTATTTTACCTATATTTCCGCTGGTGAGCTCCGTTAGTGCAACTCTCAGGGATGACGAAACCTTGGAGTAGTAATCCTGTGGAGACTCAAGTATCTTCTGAAGGTCGCTGTATATCTGCCTGGCCCTTTCGTTTGAGAACGCAATGTACTGTATGCTCTGGGCAAGCTCTTTTAAGGAAGAGTGGGAAATCATATTTTTAATATCAAGGAGATTGAATCCTTCTCTTTCCTTTGAATACTTCTGCTTTTCAAGCAGGGCAAGGACAACGGCCAGGCTTATTTCGTAAGCGACATTGTAGAAAAAGGGTTCCTTGCCAGTTTCAACACCGGATATTATGTGGGCAACAAGCTCCTCAGGCATATAATAATGGCTCAAAGGGTCAATAATAGCCGAGTATTCAGGATATATTGGAGATATGTATATAAGGTCTTCCAGTCTATTTGTTTCTGCAGCTGTGAGCACAATATTTGCAAGTAAATCTGCATCGCCCTTCGGATCGATAACAACAACAGAGTAACCTTTACGAATATCCTGGACTATCATTGACTCCATGAGACGAGTATTGTGGGTAACAATATAGTCATTTGTTATAAAAAGCCCATCATCGGTGTCTATTTTTATGCAAACCGCCTCCGCCCTGCGGGAGTAAACTATTTTTTTAACGCCAAGCTTCATGTCTTTGTAAGCGTAGTTTACGGGCAAGCGTTCTTTTCTGTCAGGTCTGGTAATTAAATC
>JALVLE010000406.1 GCA_027033555.1 Caldifarciminota bacterium
ATCCCTCAGGATGGTGATATAATAATTGTAAAATACTCTAAATTCAGGCGACTTGCCGAATATATTGCTGTTATGCAAGGAATTTTAACACTTTTTACCCTTTACCATGCCTATAAATAAACCTTTTATAGAGCGGAGTAAGAGAGGAGAGTGTGGAAATTAATCTATTCCTCACCCTGAAAAGAAAACACTCAGGGTACTTTAGGAGAAATAGAGGATTAATGTCAATAAAATACACAAGAGCCCTTTCAATAGCATAAGGGTTGCCCTTTATCCCATTTGAAGTAGCGAAAGCGTATTTATAACCACAGCTTTTCACAACTTCCATAACTCGCCTGTCATATAATCCAAATGGATAGGCAAATGCATAAACCTCCTTGCCAATTATATCTTCAAGCAACTTCTTTGAATCACAAATCTCCGCGTGCAATACCTTTTTTTCGCATCTTCTGAGGTCTGTGTGAGAAATACTATGGGCTCCTATCACAAAACCATTTTTAGCCATATCTATTAACATATCCCTGGTGAGATGTTTTAAATGACCAAACGGACTGAAATCCCAGTAATTTTTCTTTCCTATGAACCCTGCGGGAACAAACACAAGGGGAGAAAAACGGAATTTACCAATTAAAGGCAAAACATGATAAAAAAGACCTTCATACCCGTCATCAAAAGTAACAAGCACTTTATTATGATTATAAAGAAATTCTCCTTTATAAACTTCAGACTCAAAGAAAAATTGCAAGCCACTTTTCAATAACAGGTTGAGATGTTTTTCAAACAAATCCCTGCTTACAGAAGTATATGAAAGCCTGCTTTTCCCAGCTACGTTATGATAAGCAAGTATATTCAGACATAATTTCTTATCCATCAGCGAGTTTTAAATTCCTGCCGACAATATCTTGAATATAATTTTATCCCTAACAGCTTCAAAAAGCAAGAAATGATTATAAAGCCAGAGAAAGAAATGACAAATATTTCTAAGGTAAGACTTGGAAAATATGATGATGAAGCCTCTTAGATATAAGTACCTGCAACTTTATGCTGTTTATTCATTTATATTGGTTAACATAAGATACATTATGTGATAAAAAATTGTAGGGCGCGGTGCTGCTGTTAGGCATCTATTTATTTTTGGGATTTTTGCTGTTTTGTTATCCCTATGAGGTATGATAAAATATTGGCATGAAGAAGGATATAGATAGGTCACCAAAATTCTATGATTTCTTTTTTCTTATGAGGCCTATTCTTTTTATTCCCCTGTGGGCCTCTTTGTTCCTTGGTTATGCTGCTGGGGCTGAGATACCTTCTTTTGGGATTGAGCTATTCCCATCTTCACTATTCTGGATTAATCTTTTAAGCTATACTCTGTTGATGGGTGCTATTTATGTGGTAAATCAAATATATGATAGAGAAAGTGACCTTGTAAACAATAAGCTCTTTCTTATTCCTTATGGTATTATAGATACACGAAAGGCATGGATATTTTCTGCAGCTCTTGTGGTTCTTTCCTTCGCGATTTCTTTTCTGTTTTCGACCCTTGATTTTGTGGTAATTCTTATTCTTTCTCTTATTCTTGGGATCTTATACTCGGTTCCTCCTTTCCAGTTTAAGGGACGTCCTTTTATTGATGCTCTTTCTAATGGAACAGGTTATGGTATCTTTGCATATCTTGCAGGCTGGGCTGCTGCTGCACCTGTTAATTTTTCTGCACTACTCTACTCCCTTCCTCTTTTCTTTTTTGTCATCGCTATCTTTCTCAATACCACAGTCCCCGACATAGAAGGAGACAAAAAAGCCGGACTAATTACCACAGGTGTATTTCTTGGAAAACTGGGCACCAATATTCTGGCAGCAGCTTTTATGTTCTATGCTTTACTGGCTTCTTTTATCTTTATGGACATACACATACTTATTTCTTCAATTATAGGTGTGATATTGTTTGTGGTGGCCATTTTTGACGATTCTGATTACATGAGTAAGGTCTCCTACAGGATTTCCTCTTTTGTTTTTGTTCTGAGCCTGGCCATTAAATTTCCTTTATTTTTAGTACTTGATGTTTTGATCTATGTTCTCTTGAGAATGTATTACGAGAAAAGATTCCATTATACTTATCCCACTTTTTTCGGGAGGTAACTATTATGATGAGACGATATTGTGGAGATGTTAGCCTGAAAGATGTAGGAAAAAAAATAAAGATTTTTGGATGGGTTAGAAGGGTCAGAGACCTTGGGGGAGTTGTCTTTGTTAATGTGAGGGATATAACTGGAGAGATACAGTGTGTAATTGAACCTGAAGCTGAGTACTATGAGGCGGCAAAGGCACTTGGAACACAGTATGTTGTTGAAATAGAAGGTGTTGTACGAAAAAGACCAGAGTCTATGATAAACAAAGATATGAAAACAGGTGAGACAGAAGTAGTGATAAACAGGTTGAAGGTGTTGAATACGTCTCCCACACCTCCGTTTTTACCAGAGGATACTGTTGAAGTGTCAGAAGAGGTGAGATTGCGTTATAGATTTCTTGATCTGAGAAGACCTTGGCTACAGTCAAACATTATTAAAAGAAGCAAATTAATGAAACATGTAAGAGATTTTCTTTATTCAAAGGGATTTCATGAGATTGATACTCCTTACTTAACAAAATCCACTCCTGAAGGAGCAAGAGATTATGTAGTCCCATCAAGGATTCACAAAGGAAAATTTTATGCTCTTCCTCAATCTCCACAGCTTTACAAGCAGGTGCTTATGTCGTCAGGATTTGATAAGTATTTCCAGATAGCACGGTGTTTCAGGGATGAGGACCTGAGGGCAGATAGACAGCCTGAATTTACACAAATTGATCTTGAAATGTCTTTTGTAGATGTGGAGGATGTGTTAAACCTTACAGAAAGCCTTGTTGAATATGTTTTTGATAAATTGATCGGGCTGAAAGTAAAAAGGCCGTTTTTAAGGCTTTCTTACAAAGATGCAATAGAGAATTATGGGAGCGACAAACCGGATCTGCGCTACAGGTCCAAGCTAATAGATTTCACGCCGCACCTTGAAAAAAGTGGTTTTAGAGTGGCAGAAGGTATTATAAATTCTGGTGGAAAAATCATTGGTGTAAGAACAGGAAAATCACTTTCTCGCAAAGAAATAGAAAAAATTCAGGATGAAATTAAGAAAGAAGGCGCGGCTGGACTTCTGTGGTTCAAATCTGATGGAGAGAAGTTGACAGGACAGCTTTCAAAATTTATAAAAGGGGATTTTGAGCCAGGCACTTATTTGCTTGTGGGAGAAAAAACGCCGAAAGTTTATAATCTGGCAGGCATGCTCAGAGATTTAGTTAATAAGCGATTTGAGGAAAAAGAGGATGAGCTGTCTATTCTATGGGTTGTGGATTTTCCGCTATTTGAGAGGAATGAGGAAACCGGTCAGCTTGAGCCTGCACATCATATTTTTACCATGCCCAGGGAAGACACGTTGAAGTATCTTGAAAATCAGCCAGATAAGGTGATCGGCAAACAATATGACCTTGTAATAAATGGCATAGAACTTGGGTCAGGTTCTATCAGGAATCACGACAAAAACATGCAAATAAAACTTCTCAAGATGATAGGCTTTGATGATGAAAGAATTGAAAGGAATTTTGGTTTCCTGCTGGAGGCACTTGAGTATGGAGCTCCTCCTCACGGGGGTATTGCTCTGGGATTTGATAGACTGCTCGCGGTAATGCTCGGGCTTGACTCTATTAGAGATGTGATTCCCTTTCCAAAAACTACCAGTGCCCAAGCGCTTTATGAAGGTGCTCCTGATTATATTTCTGAAGAACAGCTTAAAGAGTTGCACCTTAAGATAAGAAGTGATGACTGAGTGGAGCTTTTATTAGGTTTACTTGGGCTTATTGGAATTGTTATAAGCCTTCTCGTGTACATCGTTTCCAGAAGTGTCCTTTACGCCGGACTGGTTGTTGCTGGATTTGCTCTTATTATTTACTTTTTTAACCTTTTTTATCAGGCTGGGAGACGAATGTGAAACTTTTCTTTTTCCGAACATAAGGGATTTCACATACCGTATGTTTTTGAGATGTTGTGCGTACGTGCGTGCAAAGAGATGTGTGCCATCCCCTTTCGCTACAAAATATAAATAGGGTACCTTTTTAGGCCAGAGGGCTGCTATGATGGATTTTTTTGAAGGAGAGCAAATTGGTCCAGGGGGTAACCCCGGATAAATGTAGGTGTTATAAGGTGTACGTTCTTTTATAGCCCAGGTGGGTAACCACCCATAGTTGATACCAAGAGCATAGTTTAATGTGGGATTGGAGGCAAGGGGTATTCCTTTTTTCAATCTATTGTGAAATACTCCTGAGATTACAGGTCTTTCAGCGTCCACCATTGCCTCTTTTTCTATAATTGATGCAAGGGTGAGCGTTTCGTGAAGGTCAAATCCCAAATCCTCCATTCTTTTTATCAGGGAGCTATCAAAGATTGCACATAATCTTTTTAGCATTTTACACACTACATCATAAATACTTTCCCCATATACAAAATTATAAGTGTCAGGATAAAGGTAACCCTCAAGTGTTTTAGGATGACCTATGAGGGGACAACATTGTTTTACCCTCTTTATAAAAACGCTATCCTGCGTATAGTAAATAAAACTATCAGGTATAATACCGATTTTCTTAAAAATGGGAGCCATTTTTTTTATGGTGTAACCCTCGGGTATGCGTATTCTGAATTCTTTAAGGGGAGCTCCTTTTACTGTTAACTTGAGCAAAACCTTAAACTCGGGAAGGTTTTTACGAAAGGTGTAATAACCTGATTTGCTTTTTCTGTCCAGTCCAGTAATTCTTGCAAGAAGTAAAAATCTAATGGTATCACGTATTATTCCACTTCTTTTCAGTCGCGCCATTGTAACTCTAAAGTTTTCACCCTTTCTAACAGGAAAATCTATATTCCCGTCTGTCGGTAGCTTAAGAAACATGTAAAAAATCATGAAAGGGAATAAGACGAAAATCACGGTGAACAGCTTTTTCATAAAGTTTTATTTATGGTAGTCAAGATATTCTTGAAGCAAAAAAGTGGCGGCATAAAGATCTATCTCTTTTTTACTTTTTCTTAGATCCACTCCCCTATTTGCCAGCATCCTTTCTGCCATTTTAGACGTAAATCTCTCATCATAGAGGACTATCTTTACTTTGTCCGGAATCATCCTCCTGAGCTTTTCCATGAATTCTTTAACCTTTATGGACAACTCACTCTCTTTCCCTGAAAGATGTATTGGGTTTCCGATCACTATTAAACACACGTTCTCCCTTTTCACAATCTCCGAAATTGTGCTTAAAGGCTCTTCTATTAGGGAATCTATTACTCTGTATGGTCTTGCCATGATCAGTAACTCATCGGTTATGGAGAGTCCGATCCTTCTCTCTCCATAATCTATGCCGAGCCATTTACACTTTGTTTCTTGCAAGGACGAATCCTCCAAAAATACCAGCCTCTTTTCCAAGGGCTCCCTTTGTGATTTTTAAATTTCGCCTGCTGAATCCCATTACTCTTCTTTCAAGTTCCTTAAACATCGCTTCTTTGAACAACTCAAAACTTTCGGATATTCCTCCACCAAGTACTATTATTTCCGGGTCAAGGAGATGGATTATGTTAACGAGCCCTAATGCAAGGTACTTCCCATAAACCTCAAACAGATACAGTGCCTTCCTGTCTCCCTCCTTTGCTCTTCTGGCAAGCTCCAGCATTGTACACTTTTCGCATAAACTGAGACTCTCTCGTCTGTAATAATATTTCGCAAATTCTGGAAAATAATCGCCACCTATATAGCTTTCAACACAGCCTCTCTGGCCGCATTTGCATACCTGTCCCTCAAAGTCTATCACTATATGTCCAGCTTCACCTGCATAATAGTTGGCTCCCCTGAGAAGCCTGCCATTTGCTATTATCCCTGCTCCTACGCCTGTGCCAAGGGTGAGCACAACCACATTGTCTCTTTTCATTCCAGCACCAAACTGCCATTCTCCAAGAGCATAAACATTTGCATCGTTGTCAATAAAAAAGTCTGCTACTTCTTTAAGGGCTTTGCGCAGGTTCAATCCATTCAGGTATGGTAAATTGGGAGAAAAGAGTATCTCACCCGTATCAGGATTCACAAGCCCTGCTATACCCATACTGATCGCATCTATTTCTTTTTCTCCAGCAGCCGCATTTATAATGTTCTTTAAAATGCTGACAAAAGATTCCTGGTTCTGTATTCCCTTCGCACTCGTTTCTCCTTTTTTGAGGATCTTTCCATCCTCAATCACCCCAAATTCTATATTAGTCCCACCCACATCAAATGCAATCACTTTCATCTCAAAATGAAAGGTTTAATGTCATAAGAGGGATGGAGCTGTGGCCTTTATGATTTGTTTTTAACAAAGCCATTGTAGCCACTGGGTTTACGTAAATGTTAAGTCTCCCTGTGTTATGTTGTAAATCCTGTCTTTCTTCATTATGAGCAAATATAAAGTAGCCACCATAAGTTAGTACTGGCAACAGCACCCCTCCTACAATCAGTGGGTAGCTTTTTTTATGAGAATTATATGATCCGCTCCATATATCCCCCACTCTCATAATAAAATCAGAGCTTATTGCCGCAGCTTCAAGTGTGCTGGAAATACCAAGAATTAGCATTGCTGCACCAATAGAAAGATCATATTTGCGAGATAGATAATAACCTATGCCAAAACCGAGAGATGTAGAAATGAGCCCGCTCGTAATTCTGTAAGTGTCGTTTACGTCAAAAATGGTATCATTAATACCAGTGGATATAAGCCACACGGACTTAAATATAGTAAAAGTGGATATGTTTTCAAAAAAAGCATCTCCCCATGTGGCGTGTATGTCTTTCATAAAAATAGGGATGCTACCATATGATTCCAGCACTGAAACTATCC
>JALVLE010000407.1 GCA_027033555.1 Caldifarciminota bacterium
TGTACCCTGCATACATGCTGGCACCAATTCTCTGTTCAATTCTAAATTCAATACCATGAAGCCTTCTTCTCCCTATATTAAAAGGCTTATATCTGCCCAGAACGTTTATCCACTGAACCATATTTTCGACCTCTTTTTCAAAAAGATTTATTCCAAACATGGTGTTTTTAACTATGCCTTTTACTCCTGCCTCCCTCTGATTAATAGTCTCCTCTCTCAGTTCTGGATTCCCCTCACTAAAAGCGTCCTTCCTCCAATAAAGATCCATAAAAGATGGAAAGTGAACTCCTCTGGATAAGTTAAAATATAATGTAAGAGAGCCCACATTTTTCCCAATTCCAGCAAAATACATAGTATATATCCGGTTTAATTGGAGGTTATGACCTGCAGCTGCATTTAAAGCAAAGTAAAAGTTCTTAAATTTGAAGGTTTTAAAAAGGGAAACCATCGGTATGCTCCTTATATGAAACCCGGCCCTTGTAGAAAACATAACTTCCTGGAGGAAAGTGAAAATAAGGGGGTTTATCTTTAATATTGAAATATTTGAAAGACCCGTATGAGTGTCCTTCTGTCTGCCCTGCATATATACAAGGGAGGAAATGTTTCCTTTTACCAGAAATCCTGTATCTTTTTTATCAAGAAATTTGATATTATAGCCAAAAAAGAAGTCTTTCTTGGTGCCCCTGATTCCACTACCAACAGGCCCAGAGGTACCACCTGTTCTTTGTGCTACCATCATTGTTAAAATATCACTCTTAAACATCCCAAAAAATCTTTTGTACCATTTTAATGCATGATTACTTATGGCAACATCTGCCGTTAATTTAAAATTCCTTCCTCCACCCAATGACAATTCTGATGTTTTATCTGTCTCAGCTTTTAACGTCACTTCTGGAGTGGTATCAAGCATTGCAAACACCCCGCCAGCTGCTCCCATAGAAGGATCATAAGAAGACAAAGGGTGTGTTATAATTACCACATTTTTGATGATTGAAGCTGGAAACAGGGAAATATCCACATAGTCACTCTGTGCCTGTTTTAACGGAATACCTTCAAGTTCAAAGGATAAATCCTGGGTTCTTGTGCCTCTAAAAGATATGGATGTAAGGTTTCCATAGTCTTTGTACAGCAAACTACCCGAAAAAACAGTAAATAGTGGACTACCATTCTCAACGGAAAAATAGAAAGAAGAAGAGGGATAACTCAAATGCAGCTCCCTCTCATAGGGGAAACTGGAAGTTACATAGACAGTATCTTCAACAAATACCGCAAATAGCCATAATAAAAACATACACCCTCCTCCCCATCCCCCGGGGGAAAGATTTTCAAAATACACAGGTTCGGGTCTCCCGGCTTGTGGCACTTCCTTCGCCTTCCCGATAGGAGAGCCTTGCGACCCTGTCCATCAGTGGCATAATGAAGGAAGCCTTCTGCCACTCACGGTTGCGGGGACAGCCAGGGATTTTCACCCTGTTCCCCTCACCTGTGCGTTAAAATTATAAATTACCCTATGCGAACATTACAACCATACCATGCAACTCAAAAACTGTATTTTAACTTAAGATATACCATGTCGTTGTCATCAAACTGCCCGAAAATTCCTTCACTTCCGGTAAAAATATCAGTCCCAAACATAACCTCAACACCATCAGCAATGTCATAACTTATTTTTGGTCTTATAAGTGAGCCTTCATCTGTAAAGTCGTAGTAAGTAAACAGAGAAAGATGCAGGGTCTCGTACAAAAAGTTCTTGGATATCAGGAAAGTTGCCATGTTTGAATACTGTTCCTGTTCAATATCATCGGTATAATCGAGAATTGCCCTCTGAATGAACTGCAAACTCGTATTCCAGCCTTTTACTGAAAAGTCAGTCCCAACAAGATAATGAACATAATCTTTTTTAACAACTGATTCCGGGGCATCAGGTCGTGTTGTGTTAAAGTACTTTCCATTGTAATATGCCCCTTCTCCTCTCAAAACGAATGGACCAATTGTAGTGCTAAAACTTCCGCCTCCCACTTTTAGCCTATGGTATTCTGGGTAAATGGTTATACTATCAAGTACAGGATGCTGCGGGTCTGATAGGTTAAAATGTTTAACCACATGCATTGTGGGTTCATCTTCCCATGTATAAGCTCCCATTACTTCAAAGTCCACAAGACCCGTGAGTGCAGAAAATTTTCCGAATATTTCACTGTTTTCAAGGTCATGTCTTACTTCTGACCTCGTATAGTCAAAGGTTGCAGGTGCCGGGAAATCTGGCATTTTGGGATGCCATATACTCGTTGCAGGTGGCATTTTAGTTGGTATAAATACGGGTACCCAGACAAGTTCAAGTGT
>JALVLE010000408.1 GCA_027033555.1 Caldifarciminota bacterium
TCCCAAGGCTATGGCCAAAGCCTTTTAGCACATTCAATAGATCTTTATCCATACTAATTACCTCCTTCCAGTAAAGTTCAAAAATTCCAAGGGTTTTATAACTTAATGGACCTGCACCCGTTTCTTTCAATTTCGCTTCAAAAAGAAAACTCTCTACAAACGGAGATGGGTCTCTTAATTCAAGGACTGCCCATGAAATTTTATCTCTCCAGATTGTGTTTACGTTATTTCCCTCTCTTTTGTAAAACTGCTTAAATGCATTTACGACAATTTTATGTGGTTTTTCTTCGCCGCTTAACAAGTCTATCCACCTATTATAAAGCCTGTAAAGGGTTCTAAAGTCTGAAAACTCCATCATGGAATCCATGTTAAATGCCCTGCCCGGTGTACCTGAAAAAGCAAAAAGCACCAGAGGTTTGTGTTCTAACCCCTCACCTAAGATTTCCTCCAGCAATTTTTTCCCCTCGCTACCCAATTCAGTTTTCTGACTGCGTAATTCCTGAAATATCTTAAGAAGGAGTCCCAACGTTGTTTCATGTATGTAGCTACCCGAGAACTCTACCGGTATATTTCCACCCTTTTGTTCGTTAGCTGTTGCAAGTGGTACAAATACATCTCTTCTCAAGCCGAGCATAACATCCGGATCAGAATAAAAAATAAAAATATGAAGTTTGTCCTTTCCCTGCGCCTTCCAAAGCCATCCAAGATATGCCGCAAGTCCCGAAAGTGCACATCTTGGACACAGTTTTGTTCCCCTCTTGAGACCGGAGTAAAAATTAGAAAACTTACTCGGCTCCACTGTAAAAGGGAACATCCACATCTTGGCGTCTGTCAGATGGTCAACAGCCCCACACACGTCGCAAACTCCAGTAGCTTTAGAGAAATTGAGACTCAAATTAAACTCAGGCGGAGAAAGAAAGTACTCTTTTCCATCCACCTTCTTTTT
The DNA here is from genome assembly GCA_027033555.1 of Caldifarciminota bacterium. Classification (GTDB taxonomy): domain Bacteria; phylum Hydrothermota; class Hydrothermia; order UBA1063; family CAJXJZ01; genus CAJXJZ01. The sequence continues at coordinate 947 of JALVLE010000408.1, forward strand.
ATCAGCAGAAGGAGTGGACTTTATAAAAAGATTGGCAGGATACTTCCAGTTCCTCTTTCTGTACTCTTTCACTCTATTCTCTTTCTCGTCATAATATTCGCCTGTGTTCCCAGTCTCCACAACAAGTTTTTCCACAATCTTGTTAAGCAACTCTTCTGCCTCAAACTCCCCCTCTCCAAATAGGTCATAAAGCACCACAAGACCATTATCAATCCAGAAATTGCCTGTTGGCCTGTCAAGACCAATGCGTATAACTTCCTTCATTTATACTCTCCCTGGTTTCTTATGGTATTCAGATGAAAACTTTGAGTTGTAAGCATTTTTACGATGAACTTTCGTGTTCATAATTCACCAGGAGTCCAAAAGCACCAACTTCAAGCCTCGTATTTATGTCACATTTATTTCCAGGAACATAGCAAATAGGGGGATTGGTTATAGGAGAAAACTTACCTTTATATTCATATCCAGTGAGAGGTTCAATTAAGCCACGAATTTTATCGTTTGAGACGGGGGATAAAGTTCCATCCAAGGGAGACTCCCATTGAGCCGCAAGTGCGTGAGCTGTAAGGTGTTGGCCTTTGGCAAATTCAAGAATAACTTTTTCACTATGAGGGATGATTTGCACATCGCCAATAGCTTTTCTTCCATTAACAGGGATTATGTCTTCAAATTTAACCCTGCCCCAACCATATCCTTTTTCACCACCGAGCTGAAGATTATTCATTACCTCTGTCAAAACCTCCATGAATTTCTTCTGGCATGAGGTTACTAATTGAGCTTTATCAATTGCCAGAAAATCTTGCAAATTCGCATCAACGACACCTGCTTTTATCCACAAATCCCCAACGAGATACACCTTCCGATTATCGCGTGATACAGGGCCTATAAACTCAGATTCATGGAGTTGTCCTTCCTCGGTTACCTTTCTGTCGGTCTCAATGGGCTGTCCCATGTAACCGAATTTGAACAGGTAGTCGAAAGCATCAGGTTCAACAAACTTATATGTGAATTCTATGCTCCCTGATGTGTCCTTACTCTCTTTTGCTTTCCACGGGAAGTAAACTTCAAACTTTTCCGTTTTGTTATCGTTTTTTCCGCTTATTTTAACAGCAGGCCAGAGATAGCCAAACCTCAGGTGTTCTGTTAACTTATCACCTACTATTTGATACATTTTAGATTCACCACTCAAGCAGTCCCTTGTAATACGTGCAGTCAATGCGCCCCAGAGTGTCCTGCCAGGGACATACTCACGGGTCTCCATCAGGTTGCGATACTTCCTCTTGCCAACGTGGAGGGGTGACAGGAGCCTCAAGATGACTCGATAGTGCTTAAAAGGCATTTTTCTTGCTCTCCATTATTTGTTCTGAGCAGCCTTTGCATGGAACCT
>JALVLE010000409.1 GCA_027033555.1 Caldifarciminota bacterium
CCATGAATCAGGGTGATAAAAAGAGCCCTGCACAGGCAGGGCTCAAAAACAGTTTACTGAAGTTTTACAAATTTCTTCTTTAATATGGTGGTGCCTTTTTTGATTATTATGAAGTAAATTTCCTTTCTCATAGCTTACAGCGCTATGGGGATGAGCATAGCCAACATTAACTTTTTCGTACTACCTCCTCCTTTTAAATCATTATTAAAAATGAAATTTTTGATTTAAACGGTCAAGTGGAATGCTTGTGAGGCAGTTAAAATAAGAAACAGGATTCTGAATTTGTTTATATTTTCCAATAAGGTTATAATATCCCTAAACAGGGGAAGTGTATGAGAGCATGGGTGTTGCCAGAATATGGTAAAAGGTCTATAGTGGAGATACCACGTTTTATTCTGGAGTATTTTAAAGCAGATGTTCCACCGTTTCTAAAAAGCAGCATTGAGTCAGGTGTTCTGGATTTCCTTGAAATAAACACGGAAAAAGATCACCTTGTTCTTCTTATTATAGATGGACTCGGTTATAGACTATACAAAAAACTAAAAGAGGATAAAGTGATTCCATTTCTGTCATCATTAAACGACACATACCTAACAAGTACATTCCCTTCCACTACCGCTACAGCACTTGTGAGCCTTTCAACTGGCCTTGTTCCTGCCAAGCACGGGATTTTGGGGTTTAAGATGTTTCTGGATAGACCCTATACCACTATGAATACAATATTTTATAACATACATGGGCTTGGTACTGTGCAGGTCCCGGAAGACCCTCAAAATTACATGGCCAGATATTATGTATATGAAGGGCTGGCAAAAAGTGGAGTAAAGGTTTACTCAATTTTGAAAAAAGAGTTCATTGGCACTCCTTTTTCTAAAATAGTACATGGGTATATGGAGCATATCCCACATGAGCACGAAATAGACCTTTTGACTCAGGTCACTAAAATTCTGCGTAGAACCAGCATGAGGAGTTTTATTTCTATTTATACTGCCACTTTAGACACTCTTTCACACGCATACGGACAGTACTCACAGGAAGTATATGAATTTATGAGAATGTTTGATAAACTTCTGGAAGAACTTTTAGCTCCACAAATAAGCACAGTTCAGTTATTAATAACTGCCGATCATGGCCATATTGACACATCTTTTGATGATGCCATTGATGTATGTGAATCTCCAGTTATCTTTAAAAAAATTATTGGTTATCCAGCAGGGGAGCCCCGTGCTGTGTATCTTAAAGTAAAGCATTTGAAAGAATTTGTTAGAGAAGTTAAAAAAGAATATGGTGACCTTATTACTGTGATGGAAATAGATGAAGTGGAAAAAGAGGGTTTATGGGGAGGAAAACTTGAAGACACATTTAAAGAGAGAGTCGGAGATATAGTACTTGTTCCAGAAGGAAGTCATTACCTTCTATGTGAAGACGAAGAGGGAGTATTGAAAATGAAGGGGAGGCACGGGGGACTGAGCATAGACGAAATGCTTGTCCCCCTTATTTTTAATTAGAGTTTGCTGGCAATTTCAATTTCTTTTTTCAATCTATCTTTTATGTTGGGGCTTTCTCCAATATGTGAAAAGACAATTTCAGCCTTTTTGTTGAGAATAAAATAAGCTGGCACGCCTGATACAGGGAAGTATTTTCTTAGCTTATTGCAATCATAGGCGTGCTCAAACAAAAATGTATTTGATTTCAGAAAATTTTCAACCTCTTCTCTGGAGTTTGTAGAGCATGCAAGCAGTCCAATGTCTTTTTTATTTTGAAGTTCATTGGCAAGCTGATTCTCAAATGGAATTTCTTTTCTGCAGTGAGGGCAGTAGACAGACCAAAACTTTATTACCCAGACTTTGCCTTTTAGATCTGTTGCGTGCATTGTTTTCCCGTTCAGCATGGTAAATGTGATATGGGGATTTATAGGGGTAGCTTTAATAAGCTTTACAATTGAATCTTCTATCTCTTCAGGAGTAAGCTCGTGTAATACATTGTAAGCAACTGTATCTATGGGATTAAGTGTGAGGAGATGAAAGGCAACGGACTTTGCCTCTTCTGAATTATATTTACCAAGTTGTTTATAAATTGCAATTATCTGTCTGTCCTTTTCTTCTTTTAGATAATGTGGAATTGGATAATTATCACAAAGCTGAAATTCTTTTATAGCTTCATCGTATTTTTTTTGATTCTTTAAATAATATCCTTTTGCAAAGTGATATGTCAAAATTTCAGATACTGTCCAGAGATTTATTAGATATGGAGGAGAAGAGAAATCCTCCTTGAGATTTCTCCAGAAAATGTTAAGTGTATCTTTGGCATCAATATAAGGGAAGATTTCCGGGAAATAGAAGGAGAGCTGTAACAGAACAGAGGTTACAGGAAGAGAATGGGCTCTTTGTAAAAATTTTTTCAAGTACACCCTGTTTTTGTTTGCATCAATACTTGTGTCAGCAAATAGAGGTATCAGTCTTTCGGCAAATGGATCTTCTTTATATTTTGCAACAATGTCAACCAGTTTAGAAAGTACCGAATCCTTCTTGATTTTCCCTGAGGACAGGAGAAAGTAATATATTCTCGGAGCATTTTTGCCGTAAGGATAGGCTTTTATGTAAAGGGTGAATGTTGAATCAAGCAAAGATTGAGGAACTTTGTTTTTGGAGACAAGCTCGTAAAAGATTTTTATCATGAAATAAGCTTCTTCCTCGCTGAATTTTCCAAAATCTGATAGATGTTGCATTGCATAGTTATACAGAGTGTCCACTGGCAAGGAATCTATCTGATAGATAATATACTTCGCTATAGGGGAGAGGCTGTTTTTAAGTAATTTCCTGAGATAATTGTTAAGGGTATAAAAGTTTCTATAATACTGCAATGCCACAAAGAGATATGCTTTCTCTTTCGTTGTATCAATGCCAAAAAATCTCTTTTTGATGTTCTCTCCATCCCATAGATAGCCTATGAATCCGTATGCATTTTCGGCAAGTTTCAGATTTTTTGAAGTGAGGATAAGCGGGTGAAGACTGTCCTGAAACACCTCCTCAATAATGGCAGTATCCTCATTTGTATGGATGATGATATTCTTATCCTTTCCATAGAGATATTTTTCTGTTTTTATACCACCTTGTTTATTTTTCCCGCAACCGGATAAGATTGCTATTGCACCTATTATGAGTAATAATCTTTTCATATTAACATCCTCCTTGCAAGGTCTATTACTGTTAATGCAGCCTGCTTTTTTATTTCTTCCCTTTTGCCTTTAAAGATTCTCTTAATGACTTCTTGCCTCTGTCCGTCGCTGTATCCCATATATACCAATCCAACCGGTTTTTGGGGTGTACCTCCTGTGGGCCCGGCAATACCTGTAGTGGATATTCCAATATCTGTATTTATTTTTTTTCTTGCTCCATCTGCCATCTGTAATGCTATTTCCCGTGATACTGCTCCGAATTTTTCAAGATCTTCCCTATTACATCCAAGCAGTTGAATTTTTACCTCATTTGAGTATGCAATAATTCCTCCCATAAAATATGCACTTGAGCCGGATACACTTGTTATTAGGTCTCCAACAAGCCCTCCTGTGCAGGATTCTGCTACAGATATCGTTAAATTTTTATCTTTTAAAATCTTTCCCAGGACTTCTGGCAGTTCTTCGTCCTTATCAGAGTAAAGGTTCTCTCCTATTTTTTCCCATAGGAATCTTTCCAATTTCTCCATTATTTTTTTATCTGGATATTTGACTTTGAGTTTTACACCATAAAGTGAGGGATAGAATCCAATCTCAATAGTGTCAGATGTCGCTTTTAGCATCTCATCTATAGCTCTTTGTAGTTCTACTTCTCTTATGCCGAAAGTCCTGTAAATTTTGACTATTCCATCACTTTTTTTCTTAAATCCCATACGCAAAAAAGCGTTTTTAAGTGTGGGTTCAAGTTCTCTTGGAGGGCCTGGCAGAAGAATGATGTACTGATTTTTGTGTTTACATAAAATTCCCGGAGCGATTCCTGTGGGGTTATCAATAGGCATACAATCTTTTAGTATGTATCCATAGTTTCTATGGAGGGGGTTATCTTTTATTCCCAGCTCTTTTATTCTTTTTTTCACGTTATTAAAAAGCTCGTCATCAAACACAAGTTCCCGCCCCAAAAACATAGCTACAGCTTCTCTTGTCACGTCATCTGAGGTAGGGCCAAGGCCTCCAGTGATTAATACGATATTATAGGCTGAGGTGTCTTTCAGGGCTCTTTTTATCTCTTCAACGTCGTCTTTTACTGTTATCTCTTTCTGTATCTTTATTCCATATTCTTTTGCGATTTGGGCTATAACTGCAAGGTCTTTATTGACTATATCACCAGAGAGTATCTCATTGCCAATTGTGATGACAATGGCTTTCATAGCTTTTCAATTATACACCATAGGTGCTGTTTTAAAAAGGGTTGACATTACGAAGCTATTTATATACTTACTACATGACTTGACAGTACGGAGTGTTGGTATTAAAATTATTACAAAACAAAAATAAATAAAAAGGAGGGTGAAGATGGAAGAAAGGATACCGGTGCTTGGAGAAAGATTCCCGGAAATGGAAGTAAATACAACCCATGGCAAAATAAAACTGCCAGATGATTTTAAAGGTAAGTGGTTTGTACTTTTTAGCCATCCAGCTGACTTTACTCCTGTGTGTACTACCGAATTTTATGCAATGCAGATTAGGCTTGATAAGTTTAAGGAGCTTGGGGCGGAGGTTATTGGACTCAGTGTGGATCAGGTATTTTCTCACCTGAAATGGATGGAATGGATTAAAGATAATCTAAAAGTTGAAATACAATTCCCAATTATAGCAGATGATACCGGTGCAGTTGCAAGGAAGCTCGGGATGATACCGGCAGGGGCCACAGCAACTGCGAGAGCTGTGTTTATAGTTGATCCAAAAGGTAAGATAAGAGCTATCATTTATTATCCTCCTGAAGTGGGAAGAGATTGGGATGAGGTATTGAGGGCTCTTAAAGCTCTTCAGGTATCAGATAAACATAAAGTTGCTCTTCCACATAAATGGCCGGAAAACGAGCTTATTAAAGATAGAGTAATTGTGCCTCCTGCTGGAACTGTTGAAGCAATTAAGGAGAGAGAAGAGGCCAAGAAGAAGGGTGAAATAGAGTGTTATGATTGGTGGTTATGCCATAAAGAATTAAAGTAAATTCAAAAGGCGGGTGTGTACCCGCCTTTTTATTTATAATCAAAAAGGAGGTAGGTTATGCTGAAGGATACTATCCAAACAGGAGATTGGAAAGGAGAAAAACACGTACCGGTAATAGATGCTCCGGATAAGGTAAAGAAAGGGGAGGTGGTTAAGATAGAGGTAAGTGTAGGAAAGGAGGTTCCACATCCAAATACAATGGAACATCATATTTCATGGATTGAGCTTTATTTCCAACCAGAAGGGAGCAAATTCCCCATAATGATAGGACGGTATGGGTTTATGTCCCATGGGGAGTCCGAGACTTTCTCGGAACCTCATATAATTTCATTTGTTAAATTTTCAACTTCGGGTACACTTTATGCTTTATCTTATTGCAATCTTCATGGACTCTGGAGTTCTGAGAAGAAAATAGAGGTGGAATAATATTATTTTGGGGGCATTTGCCCCCTATTTTATTAAAAGGAGAATTTATGGATCTTTCAAAATTCACCCTGAAAGATTTACTCAGGATTGCAATGAGTTCCGAGGTAGAAAGCAGAAAGGTGTATCTTTCTCTAAAGGAGAGAGTGGATAACCTGCTGCTGAAAGATAGGTTTCAGTTTCTTGCTGATGAGGAAGAAAAGCACAGAAAATATATAGAAAGGATTTTCAATAAAAAATTCCCCAAAGAGACGCCGGAACTTTCTTCTGAAATTACCACCCCACTGCCTGAGATTAAAGCAGATGATGATATGCCTATAAGCGAAATCCTGCAGAGTGCAATGGATGCAGAGATGGCAGCACGAGAGTTTTATTTAAAGCTTTCCGAGAAATTTGATGAGGAAGAGATAAAGAAGATGCTCAAGATATTTGCTGATATGGAACTTGGACATTATAGATTACTTGAGGTTGAGAAAAATCTTGCAGAGAAATTTGAGGATTATGAAGCTATGTGGCCTGAGTTTCATGTAGGTCCTTGAAAAGGAGGAGATTATGAACAAGAAAGCGCTGCACAAAATAAGTTATGGTCTTTATGTGGTTTCCTCAATGAAGGATGGCAGGTATAATGGACAAATAGCAAATACGGTTTTTCAAATAACCTCTGACCCTGTTATGATTGCTGTTTCATTAAATAAGCAGAATTTAACCCATGAATATGTGGCTCATTCTCGTAAGTTCTCGGTTTCGGTCCTTGCACAGGATACGCCGCTTAAATTTATAGGGAGGTTTGGTTTTAAATCTGGTAGAGATATAAATAAATTTGAGGGCGTAAATTACAGAGAAGGGGTTACAGGTGTGCCTATTGTTATTGATCATGCAGTTGCTTATCTGGAGGCAGAGGTGGTGTCTTCAATAGATGTGGAAACCCACACTATTTTTATAGGTAAAGTAGTTGATGCGGATGTATTGCTTGAAGAGCCTCCTATGACATATGACTATTATCATAAGGTAAAAAGAGGAACTGCACCCAAGACAGCTCCTACCTATATAGGGGAAGTAAAACAGGAGAAAAAGACTTACAAAAAATACAGGTGTAAAGTTTGTGGATACGTTTATGATCCCGAACTCGGTGATGCATCGCAGAACATAAAAGCAGGGACGCCTTTTGAGGAGCTTCCTGATGATTGGACATGTCCTGTATGTGGAGCCTCAAAAGACGATTTTGTAGAGATTGATTGAACCTGGAGGATGTAAATGAAAAAATATA
>JALVLE010000410.1 GCA_027033555.1 Caldifarciminota bacterium
GTATTGGGAATGGGAGTTATGATGCACTCCTGTAAGAAAGATGAGAATGCGAAGACTTATGTTGAGCAATCTTCTAAGAACAATGGAAATATTCCGGCAAAGGATATTGCCATTTTGAACAACATTATGAACTTCAAAAAGAAGATTGATTTTTTAAAAGCCAATCCGGCGATTAAGAGTGGTGAGACGATGAGTGTGGACAGTGCTAAGTGGTATTTGGATGCTGCTTTTAACCTAACTTACTCGTTTATTAATGAGAAATTTTCTGATTTTACATCCGGAGAGTTCACGATAGAATTATCAAAGGATAATGGCGAGATTACTATTAATGAAATCGCTGATTCCTTTTATGAAATGAAAGATAAAACGCTGATTATCTATAACGCTACATCGGGAGAAGAAAAAGAACTTTATGCTTCTCACATGACAGTAGTTGATGATACAGATGACAAAATAGTATTATCTGTTAGTGCAACAATAGGTTCAAAGTCCGATAATGTCCCTCCATCCCCAGTGGAGTGGGGACCTTTCGAGGAGGGTGAAGATTGGAGATACGGAGAACACAGAGGTATGTGCGATGGTACTTATATGTGGGCAAAGGATGCCGCAACAGAATTAAAAACTTCAATTAATAATAACAGAAAGGAACATGACAGTATTCCCGGAGTAGCAGTTTATTATACAGAACCTAGTGATGGTGCCGAGGTGGATATAAAAGATGCATTATATGATGGATATGCAGATCTTTTTATAAATACTAATGATGATGTTGTGGATAACTATCGGGATTATTACATATTGTATCAGGACAAGGATATTGGTGATGGCGTACACATCTGTATAGAAAGTGAAGAAATGAATTTTTATTATAATGGAGTTAAAAAAGCAGTTTACCATATTATACCCGAAAATCCTGTTGCTAACCATTGGGATATTCATCCAAGTCTTTCTTTTTATGAATGTAATCTGATAGGTTATGGTGATGGTCCAATAAAATTGGATCCATTAGTTGCACATCACAAATTAGAAGCCACTTATAAAACCAGACACATTTTAGGAGCAAGTTATCAACCTACATCCATAAACGAATAAAATGTTTAGATATACGAGTCTATTATATCTCATTCTTCTACTCATAAGTAATAGCTTATATTCTCAAACTGAATATAAACTACCTACTAACCACCGATCTCATATACTTGATATCAAAGAGTATAATGATGGTTTTGTGGGAATGTATATTGAAGACAGTCTTGATATTCATTTTTGGATGGGAATAGTTTTTTTTGATACAAATTTTAATTACGACATACTTGAATGGAAGAATGATACTGCTGACATTGCATTGGGAGAACTTCTTATAACAGGAGATAATAATATTCTCTTGGTTGGAAAAATTGGTAAAGATATTGGGACAGGTATTGATGGTCACACTCTTTATTTTCTACTAATTGATGAAAATTTTAATGTATTAAATGAAACCTTTTTGGAAATGCCGGAAAATTATGACTATCCACACTTCAAGGTATTTCGTACGGAAGAAGGGCGAAACTATGTTATGATTCATCAAGGGGATTACAGTGCTATTTATCATGCTTTTATTGAATTATCCGATGAAGGAGAGGTTGTTAAACAAAAGTTTTATCCTAATGAAGCGGGAATGCATATATCAGCATTCCCTAACCCTTTCAGTGATACAAGCTTTTATATCTATCAAGATGCAGCTTCCGGTATGTATGATTGTGAGATAGTGGAGGTTGATACTAATCTCAACTATACCAAAACTCCTATCTATAATTTTTTTGTAGGTGAATGGTATGATTTCGGACCAAGAGGAAGCTGCAAATGGCTAAATGATACGACTTATATTCTTGCGACTCAGGGTCAAACCGATGATGACAATAGAGAATTGTTTTTATACAAAATGGGCTTGGATCATCAGTTTTATGAAGAAGCTGTGATGATAGGGCAACCTGTCTATCCGGACAATGCATTAAGACACAGAAGTATGGATTGGAAGACTCCGGATAAGATTTATTTAGCAAGTTGGTACTGGCCGGACATGGGTTTTGTGCTTCCTTATTATATTGCAGTGGTAAATCAAGATTTTGAGGTACTAGGTGCAAAAATAGTAGGAGGCGAAGAGAAAAATATTCTTATCAATTCTCTTATCGCGACCGATGATGGAGGATGTATTTTGGTGGGAGGACAGCGTGATACAAGTTTAGGTGATGAATGGGCGTGGGATGGTTATGTGGCTTTTTATAGTGCAGATGATCTTATTACTGCTGCTTCCGAAACACCTAACCCTTATGAC
>JALVLE010000411.1 GCA_027033555.1 Caldifarciminota bacterium
CTATCTTTTGCCAGAATTTCTCTCACTCCGCCAGTGGAAAGGTCAGCGTTCCAGAGGGCACATAGAATGTCTGCATGCATTCCATAGAACTGAAAATTTCTCGGATACCAGTCAAGATTGTTTATATCATTCACCCCTCTTTCTCTGTCTGCGTCAAGCACAATGAGTACAGCGTTATTTTGCACTCTGTAAGATAAGCCAAGATACAAAGACCTCGCATCCCATGTAACGAAAAGTCCGTAGAGTTCATTCCCCTGCCAGTAAGAATCCGAAGACGCATCTTTATACACAAGCTCATCTCTGTCAAAATGGGAAAGGTCACCATCAATTTCTATTGTGTGAAAAGTAAGAGCAAAAAGAAAGGCAAAAATCATCATTCTCTTCTCCCGAGTATTTCCCTGTTAACTCTCTCAGTGGCATCTTTTAAAGCTTGAGCCGGGGATTTCTTCCCTAAAAGCGCAAGCGCCATTTCACCATTAAATATCTCTTCAATTTCGCTGTAATTGGGAAGTGGAGGTCTTGGCACAGCGTATTTCATCTGTTCCATAAAAGTTTTGATAATGGGGCTTTTATTTTTCATATACTTTTCAGCTTCTTTATTTACAGGAATCTGAAAGAGTTTATCTGCCCATATTGCCTGTACTTTGGGAGAAACAAGGTACAACAGGAATGAAAGAGCTTCTTTTTTCTTCTCTGGATTTAAAATTACCATGTTTGTTCCTCCTACGGTAGTAGCACTCCCTTTAGGTCCTGCTGGTATGAGAGCGACCCCAAAATCAAGGCCTGTTTGCTCAAGAGTTTTTACTGCCCATGGCCCGTTAAAAATCATTGCATATTTACCATTCTGAAAGCCCATATCAGGAGGCACAGCCCCTGACTGCCAAGCACCAGCTTCAATATGATACTTTCTGTACAGGTCAACCTTCAAGGAGAATCCCTCAATTGCCTCCTTTGAATCCAGAAGGCATCTTGTAAGACTATCATTCATAAATTTAGCTCCGTATGCGTAGAAGAAAGGAAAAGTCCACCATAGAGAATTATGCATACCAAATGCATATATTCCTTTCTGTTCATTGGTAATTTTCTTACCCACTTCAATAAATTCTTCCCAGGTTTTCGGTGGAGACTTTATACCGTTTTCTTCAAATATTTTTTTATTATAAAAGAGGGCAAGACAATTAGTCTGGTCAGGTATCCCATAAAACTTACCATTGATATAATTGGAATAGAGTGCAGCCTTAAGAAGGGTATTTTTAAGTCTGTCCGCTATACTATCATCTATTGGTACAGCAGCCTTTTTAATGGCAAGTTTCGCAACAAAAGCATAATCAACACGAGCTATATCAGGATTGGTCCTTGATGCAAGTGCTGTGAGTAGTTTTTGCTCCATTCCATTAAAAGGGATTCTCTGCACCTCAATTTTTATACCTGTCCGGGCTGTGAAGGAATCAACGATTTCCATGAAAACAGCATGTTCTTCATCATTATAACTTTCCCATATTACCAGACCACCTCTTTTCTCTGATCCGCCGGAGCATGAAGAAGCAATTACAAAAATAAAAGGTAATATCACCAGGAATATTTTGCGCATAATACCTCCTTTTGTTTTTCTATGAATGGTAAAGGGGGGGTGTTGGTCAGTCAATGAATATGGGCGGAGGAGGACTCGAACCTCCGACCTCTGGTATGTGAGACCAGCGTTCTCGCCACCTGAACTATCCGCCCAATAAAAAATGGGCCCGCAGGGACTCGAACCCCGAACCAACGGATTATGAGTCCGCTGCTCTGCCGATTGAGCTACGGGCCCTCATAGATATTTTAAATTATACCTCACACAATCCGTAAAATCAAGTCTTCGCTATGTGTGAAAATACACACTGCTTTTTGTAAAGTCTGTTTATTGCATAAATCCAGTGTATCCCTCAGTAAACAGGTTATAAAGCATGCTCAGAACTTTTTTAGCTGTATGAGGGTATTTGAACCTATATTGTTTTTCAGTTTTATTTGTTCCACCTTCACCTTCATTTGGTTTGTCTTTTTCTTCGCCCTCTTCTTTATTCGTTTTATTTTCAGCATCCTCTCCACCTTCATTTGGTTTGTTTTCTGCCTCGCCATCTTCTTTATCTGTTTTATTTTCAGTATCGTCTTCACCTCTCAAGTTATTATACAATTCCAATAATTTCTCCTTACTGTCTATATTAAATTTAAGAGCGTTTACGAAATTTTTAACCTCCTCACAACCCTTTTGCTCTCCATCCTTTGCCCAGCAGAGAACTCTCAAGAGCGGCTCTTTTAATTTCGCCACATTG
>JALVLE010000412.1 GCA_027033555.1 Caldifarciminota bacterium
TCTCTTTATAAGCTTGCCATTTAGTCTATCCTCATAATTCACAAGAAGATAAAGACCCTCGCGCGCTTTTTCTTCCACAGGAATGTACTTTGCGAACTGTTTTCTAAGCTTTTCAATCTCCTCATCCACATCTGTGTTCAAAACCCTTTTTATTCTTTTTTCAACCTTTATCTGGGAAAGATTGGGAATATCAAATGTTGGAATAACATCAAATTCGCATCTTACTGTTATGCTACCGTCTTCATTTTCTTTCTGTTCTTTAATGTAAACCTGGGAAACCACGTCTTCACCAGTCTTCTCAACTTCTTCCAGAACCTTTTTCCTTATGGCTTCCTCTTTTGCATCTTTCTCAATTTCCTCTCCATATAACTTATAAATCACTCCAAGAGGCGCTCTACCCGGCCTGAAACCCTTTACCCTGGCCTTCTTTCTGTACTCCTTAGCCACCTCTTCTTTCATTTTTTCCACATCCTCAGGGAGCACAACAACCGTCATTTCTCGTCTTGACTTAAGATTTGGTGCCTTTATTATTTTCTTCCCCATTTAGACCTCCAATTTTCTTTTGGTTTATGTGAGGTGATTATTATAAATGCTAAAGAGGGAACAATCAATCAAAAATATTCTAATGTGTTGCGTTATAATCACAAATAAAATCTATTATTCCACCACCCTCAAAATAGCCTGTGATTTTGCCTTCACAACCCCTTCCTGGATAATCTCAGCCTGTGTTTCAATCCATTTGTCCTTTTTGATGGACACAACGTGTGCTTTTGCATTTATAGGAACACCCACTTTTACAGGTTTTAAAAATTTAACTTCTATCCTGGCTGTTACAGTTTTGAATCCTTTTCCGGCAGCTGCATAGACCTGCAACTCATCAAGAATAGTTGATATTATACCGCCATGCACAATGTCTGCATATCCCTGATATTCTTTTTTTATTATGTATTTTTCTACCATAGCTCCAGTGGCGTCTGCATGGATTTTCAGCCTTAAACCCTTTGGATTTTTTTCTCCGCACGCAAAGCAGTAATTATCATCCTTTATTATCTCATCCATAACCCACCACCTCATATCCTTCTTTTTCAAATAGTGCACATGTAACACCACACCCCTTCCTCTTTATGCCTTCTATATCCACCCTATTTACTCCACAGGAAGGGCTACCATCTTTGAAAATAACTTTATCCGGTTTGACAATTTTTGCGATTTTTAAGGACTCCTCTGCTCCCCTAATAAAATTTAAAGTCCTGTCTATTTTGCTTTCTTTTTCAACAATCTTTGCCTTTTTTTCAATAACGCTCCTGCCATCTCCCCCTATAAAGTAACATGGGGGTCTTGGAGTGGGAAGACCCCCAAGTTGTTCTGGACAAAAGGGCACACAAATATTATTCTCACAGAGCCTGAGAACATCTTTATTTAGCTTACTTTTCCCATCATACCTCGTTTCTATACCCAGAAGACAGGCTGATACCATGTAAATTTTCATTTTAACCTGTTATCTAAAATCGGAGAGAGATAATACAACCCGGAAGGAGGAATGCGAAAGAGTTCCTTTGTAGCCGTGTCAAAGAACCCAAGTTTCTGCCCCTTCATGCATGAGACATACATAACCTCAGGTTTCTTAACTTTTGCAAGCTCTGCACACTTATTTATTGCATCCAGAATTCCTCCAATGCTATCTACAAGACCAACTTCTTTCCCCCTTTTACCACTCCATATTCTACCTTCCCCTATCGCGTTAACAGAATCTCTGGAAAGGCCTCTTCCCTTTGATACCCTATCAAGGAACATTTCATATCCCCATTTAAGCTCCTTCTCTATGAATCTCCTCTCCTCTTCCGTGTACTCCCTGTAAGGTGAAAACACATCTGCATGCTCTCCTACCTTGACGGTTTCTGTATTGATACCTAACTTTGAAAGCATATTGCTCACAACAAACTTGAGACTAAGAATACCAATTGAGCCAGTTACTGTGGTTTTATCAGCCATAATATAGGTTGCAGGCGCAGCGATGTAATACCCGCCCGAAGCAGCTACTGATGCCATAGACACAACTACAGGCTTTTTCTCTGCAAGGTTTTTTATGGCACTGTACATTTCCTCTGAGGCAAGGGCATCTCCCCCGGGAGAGTCTATTCTTATAACTACCCCTTTTATTTGTTTATCATTTTTTAATCTCTCAATGGTTCTGATTACGGAATATGAACCTATGTGCCTTCCTCCAAGCACAGGGACCGGGATTTTGCTTTCTGAGCATTCTCCTCTAATAATATCGCCATCAAGCACCAAAAGAGCAATATTACCC
>JALVLE010000413.1 GCA_027033555.1 Caldifarciminota bacterium
ATAAGGCAAGGCTGACGTAATAAGAATCTTTTTCATGTTCTTTATTATAAAATACCCACTTCGTTTATAGAAGGTATATCATTTTACATAAATTGGATTTTACTTACATAAACCTTTTTTCAAGAACCTGCTGGTGAATATAAACTCCCAGCACAAAAAATAATATAGCAAAAAATAAAAGGAGGACAAAATCAGTATAAACAGAAAAGAAGGCCGAAATATACGTGGCATGGCGCAAAGCATCCACAAGATAGGTAAGTGGTGAGAGCATAGATACCCAGCGAGCATAAGGAGGCAACTTACTTATTGGAACGAATATACCGCTTATAAAAAGAAGGGTAAATTTAATAAGCGATGACAGCATCATTACATCCGCCGGAATATCAGTAGGTGGATAGGAGGACATTAAAATCGTCATAGATGAAAAAGCAAGAAGGGCAAGAATAACTGCGATAGAAAAAATTGCAAAATTAACATGTATTTTGAGGAAAAAGCCAACTGATGAGACAAGCAGGGTGATAATCAAACCAAAATAAAAGGATGCCTGCATATCACCCAGAAGAACAGTTGTGAGGGGCACAGGGGAAGAAATAAGTCTTTCAAATGTCTTGCTCCTTGCTTCCCATGGAATAATTGTGGGACCCACTGCGGTTGAAGTAAAAAAGGTTGTCATTGACATAAGAACAACGAAAAGGTAAGAATGCGGAAGATGTCTGCCTATTAAAAATGCTCCAAAGAGGAAAAATGGAAACAAAAGTCCCATTATAACCACAGGACCTTTTAAATAAAAAATAAGCATATCTTTTTTAGCAATAGCAAGAGAACGATAAAAAGGGCTTAATTTACGCATTTTTTTTCACGATTTCCATAAAAATATCTTCAAGTGAAGGTTTTTTAACATTTAATGTTACTATTTTTATTTTTTCTCTTCTGGCAAACTCTACAATCTCTTCAATAGTCCTGTGAACATCCTCTGTGTGTATATTCAATTTATCCCCTGATACTTTTACTTTCCCTGAGAAAAAGTCTTCATTTACCTTAAATGGAGAAAAGGAAACCTCCACCACGTTATACTTCGCCCCAAGTTCTTTTATCTTTTCCGGGGTATCTATAGCCACTATTTTGCCATGATTTATTATGGCAACACGATTACAAAGTTCGTTTGCATCCTGCATATTATGTGTATTCAAAAATATGGTTTTGCCCCTCTGTTGTTCTGAAATAATAATGTCTTTAATTAACCTCGCGCTCATAACATCAAGGCCGGAGGTCGGCTCATCAAGGAATAAAAGTTCCGGATCTGGTAAAAGCGCCATTGCAAGGCTTAATCTCTGTTTCATGCCCTTTGAAAACGTTCTTACTTTCTGGTCCTTTTTATTGTATAACTTAAATGTTTCAAGAAGGCTCAAACTTCTCTCTTTAATCTCCTTCTTTTTCATCCCATAAAGCCTTCCCATGAGGAACAGGTTTTGCATTGCAGAAAGGTCAATGTAAGGATTTGCCATCTCAGGCACTATCCCCACACGCTCTCTTATTTTTAGCTTGTCTTTTGTGACATCCATACCAAAAACCTCAATCCTTCCCTCACTGGGTTCAAGTATCCCCGTAAGCATCCTGATGGTTGTGGTTTTACCTGCACCATTGGGACCAAGAAATCCAAACACTTCTCCCTTTTTAACAGAAAAAGAGATTCCTTTTACAGCAGGGAAATCTCCATAGTATTTTTTCAGGTCATAGACCCTGATTACTTCTTCGGGCATATCAACATTCTATTTCAAGGGGCATGAACGTAAAACTACATCTTTACCATCATTGTTTCTTTTAATTTTTCAATGTCCTGAACTATCCTTTCTGCCACCATGTGCACAACCTTTTCAGCGTAATCAGGTCCCGGTCTTTTCTCAAGTCCAAAATCTTCATCCATAGCATAGGAAAGGTGTACCTTTAATCCTGCCTTTTCAAGCGTCTTTTTAAGGCATCTCGCCTTACACCCATCAATGGTTACATTGAAATCATCATAGAGCAAAACCTGTGAGGGACCCTCTACTTCCGGAAATAGTGCAATCGGACATCTCATAAAGGTGCCGGGGATTCTTTTTACAATTTTCCTTGCCGCAAATCCTGTTATCTGTCCGAGATTTGAACTTCCAAAACATCCATTTACTGAAATGGTCTTGCCAAATTTCTCATGCTGGGTTATTATTGATTTTCTGGCACTCTCAGTTTTTATTTCTTCAATAGGCTTTTTCTTTAACATACAAAACCTCCTTTTTTATTTAACAACAAGGACGGGTATATGGG
>JALVLE010000414.1 GCA_027033555.1 Caldifarciminota bacterium
CACTACGCTTCGCTATGTATAAACCCCTGTCCGCATACTCAAATAAACTCTCCCAATCTACTCCATCGTCTGGATACGTCGCTATTCCTATACTCACACTTAACTTTATACCACCCACCTCCTTGGATTCCATACTCTTTATTATACGCTGCGCCACTACCTCCGCTCCCATACCGTCGGTGTTGGGTAATATTACTATGAACTCGTCTCCTCCATACCTGATAGGAATATCCACATCTCTTATAGAGTTCATAATGATTGAAGCAAATTCTGCAAGCACGCGGTCACCTTTTAAATGTCCATAAGTATCGTTTACCTCTTTAAAATTGTCCAGGTCCAGAACAAGGATAGAGAAAGTACCACCATACCTTTTACATCTTTTTATTTCTCTATCAACTGCAATATGCAGATACCTTCTATTAAATACGTTCGTGAGTTCATCTTTATAAAAACGTTCATTCTGCATGTTATAAACTTTTAACCATATCTACCGTTCTGTCAAGTAGAAATAGGACTCAAAATTGCTGAAAAATAAAAGGTAAGCACTTTTTGTTTACGCGCCATTTGCCTTATACTTATAAACATGCAGATACTTACACAGTTTTTAATCAATCAGACTGCGCAGAGGGCAGGGGGAAGCCTATTTGGGCTTATGGTGCCACTTCTTGTAATTTTTGCGGTATTTTATATATTTATTATCATTCCACAGCAAAGAGCTGACAAAAAAAGAAGAGAGATGCTCGCATCTGTATCCAAAGGTGACAGGGTAGTGACAATAGGCGGAATTGTAGGCACTGTGAACAAAGTAGATGAAAAATATGTAATCCTTAAAGTTTCTCAGGATACAAATATAAAATTTGAGAAAACCGCTATAAAGGGCATACTGGAAAAATCAAAATAATGTCTGTACTGCACATCCGTATAATTGGAGACCCGGTTTTAAGAGAAAAAGGAGAAGTCGTGGAAGAGATTGACGATAATATACTCCAACTTGCAAAAGACATGATAGATACCATGCATAATGCCAATGGACTGGGACTTGCTGCTCATCAGGTAGGGGTGGCAAAAAGGCTCATTGTGCTAAATCTTAAAGATATAGGTGTCGGCAAAAAGGACATGGTACTTATCAATCCTGAAGTAGTATATAGTGAAGGGTCTGATATATCAGAGGAAGGATGTCTTTCTATACCCGGTTTATACACAAAACTGGAAAGACCCTATTATATTGAAGTGGAAGCAGAGGAGATAAAACTCTCAAACAAGAAACGGAAAAAAGTGCGAATCAAAGCAGAGGACCTATATGCAAGGGCATTATTGCATGAAATTGACCACATAAATGGGATTCTTTTTATTGACAGGCTTGATGATATGAAAAGAAGAATATTACTCGCAAAGTGGAGAAGAGAACACCCTGAATATTCAAAATGAGATGGATTTACTTTGGTACAGGTCTCCTCTCTGCCAGGCTGCTCACAAAACTTCTGACTAATAGATTCACTCCTTCTCTTGTAATTACAGGTTCTCCAAAACCTTCAGGGAGAGGAAGAAAAATATCTCATACCCCTGTTTTCATGGTAGCTCACAAATACGGTGTACCTGTTATAGAAACTACCATGCTAAACGATCCTGTGATACTTCGTAAGATAAAAACTGAATCTCCAAGCTTCTATGTGGTGTTTGACTTTGGACACAAAGTTCCACCCGAATTACTTAAAATACCCCGAATAGCTCCGCTTAATATTCATCCCTCTTTACTCCCTGCATACCGAGGGGCAGCACCTATTATCCGGGCAATGATGGCAGGGGAAAGGAAAACGGGTGTAACAATTATAATAATGAATGAAGAAATAGACAAAGGCGATATAGTACTGCAGGAAGAGGTTGAGATAGATGATGAGATGACACGAGGAGAGCTTGAGGAGCTGCTGCTGGACAAAGCGACAGACCTTATACCAAAGGCATTTGATGGATTGAAAAAAGGGACAATAACGCCAAGACCGCAAGAAGAGAAGGGAAGCTATGCCAAAAAACTTAAAAGAGACGAACTCTGGATAAAGTGGGAAGACAGAGCCATTAATGTAAAAAATCTTATTCATGCACTTTCTCCCGTTCCAGGGGCAAGAAGCATGTTTAAAGATAAAATTATACAATTTTTAAGAGCAAAGATTCCAGAAGAGACTTTTAATTTGAAGCCAGGGGAAATCTTTGTTAAGGGGAAACGGCTATTTATTGGGACAGGCGATGGTATTCTTGAAATCCTTATACTTAAACCATCTGGAAAAAAGGAAATGCCAG
>JALVLE010000415.1 GCA_027033555.1 Caldifarciminota bacterium
TTTTCGTGGTTATAAGTTATATGCCTCAAAGGCGATTATCAGGTCTTCTGATACTGTAAAACTTGATTTTTGTCTTAATCCGCACACCTTTATTCAGAGAAGCAGAAAAATAAAAGGAAAGTTTAAGGTTACCCTCCCACACTCCAGGGAGGTTTCAAAAAGTTTTGTGCTTTGTAAGGACCTTAAGAAAGGGATCTATAAGTATCTCTATGAGAAAAATGCGGAAGGAATTTTGTTATATAGTAAAGATGCTCCCCGGGATGCCAGAAAAAAGGCGCAGTTCTGGTATTATTCAAATTCCGAGAAGTTACTCTGTGGTGTTGTGCTTACACCGATAGAATGGGAGAAGATCAATGATGATTTGAAAAGCGGGAAAAATGTCGTAGTTGAAATTGAAATAGCTGCTGAGTTTCCTTCGGCTTACAATGCTTATTTACTTGGAACTATTGAAGGAGAGGAAAAAGCTGGTATTTTATATGTTGCACATGCATGTCACGCGAAAGGAGAAGCCAATGACAATGGTTCCGGTGCTGCCAGTGTTGTGTATGCTGCTTCTGTTATGAAAAGGATGATAGACTCTGGTATAATTCCAAGACCCCCATATACTGTTTATTTTCTTCTTGTTCCAGAGATGTGGGGAAGCGGGCTTTTTATTGAGAAAAAACGTGATGTTCTGGAGAGGGTTTTTGCTGGCTTGAATTTTGACATGGTGGGTTCAGACCTTATAAAAACGGGGGGTAAAGTTTTTCTTGAGGATGTCCATGGTATTATAAAATCTAATATAACCGACATTTATCAAAAAGTCCTTCTTCAAATACATGAGTTTCTGGGATATCCATTTGGTGTGTTTAGAAGACCGTTTGAAGGTGGAAGTGATCATCTCTTGTTTCAGGAACCATCACTTAATATTCCCATGCCTATGCTTATTCATTGGCCAGACAGATTTTATCACACAGATAAGGATGTGGTGAGTAATCTGGATACAAAGGCCATCTGGAGAAATATACTCATGATGATAGCTCTTCCTTATTTGCTTGACAGGAAAAAGGTAAAGTTCAATATAAAAAAAATAACTCCTGCCAGGGGTAAGAGAATATTTAAAATAGTGAAACAGGGGGTTTATATCCCGACAATGGAGGAGGATATAAGCACAAGGTTGAGATGGTATAAAATACTGGAAAAAAAGAGAGGATACGTAAATTTTATGAATTTTCTTTATTATCTTAAAGCTGGGTCTGATATAGAGACCGCTATTAGTCGCATTAAAAGGGAAACAGGAAAAATTCCGGATAGAGAAGTGTATGAAAAATATGTTGATTATCTTGTAAGAAAATCTGTGGTGGAATATGTATGATAAGAACTATTATACAGATGAACTCACGGGGGTTTTAAATAGGAGGTATCTTCCCCTTATAGTGAACAGAGAAATAGCGAGATGTAAGCGGTATAATGGACAGTTTTCTATAATCGTGGCTGATCTGGATAATTTCAAGGTTATTAATGACACACTGGGGCATATTAAAGGTGATAAGGCTCTTGCAGTGTTTGCGGATATAATGAAGAAAATGTTAAGAGAGTCTGACGCAGTTATAAGATATGGTGGTGATGAATTTGTAATTATACTTCCTGAAACTTCGTCTGTGGAAGCCAGGAATGCAGCAGAGAGAATACTTAAAAAACTGAAGGAAATTAATTTTTCCGGTGTTTCTTTGAGTGCCAGTATGGGAATTGCCACATATCCTCAACATGGAACTACATGGGAGGAGTTGTTTAATGCAGCGGATAGAGCCCTCCTTTACGCAAAGAGGATGGGAAAGGGAAGAGTATCTCTTTTTGAAGATACCCCACAAAAAGGCTTGATGATTCCAACCAAAGAACTCATTGGTAGAAGAGAAGAAACCATTGCACTCATGAATATGCTCAAAAAAAGAGGGATGTTGCATGGAATAATAGGGGAGGTAGGAGTTGGAAAAACAAGGCTGGTGAAAGATACACTAAAGACTCTCAAAAGGCCTTTTTTGTATGTACAGGCGCTTGGGACATTTGGTGACATTCCCTATTTTGTTCTTATTAACCTTTTAAAAGAACTTTTTAAAAGTAAGAGAGCGGATTTTTTTATTACTTTTGAGAGGTTGCCTGAGCCTTTAAAAATTGAAATTGCCAAGCTTCTGCCAGAGGTCCATAATGATGTCTCTATAAAAAAGGAGCACACAGGCGACAGATACAGACTCTTTGAAGCTGTAGTTGAGCTGCTTGCCGGGATATATAAAAATACAGATCCGGTTTTTGTTTTTGACGATGCGCAGTGGATAGACAGAGAAAGTGCAGGGTTTATAAATTATGTAGTTCATATGTCAGAAGGAAAATTTGCCCCCGTTGTCATTGTCAGAAAGGAGGAAAAGGAAAATAGTCATATTAATGAAGTCATTGCAATCCTGACGCGGATGAGATTGTATGACGAACTTTATATAAGTCCCCTTCCCAGGCATGCAACTTTAGAAATGCTTTCTGCGATTCTTGGAGGAAAGGTGGACAGGAGGTTACTGGATGTTGTTTATAAAGAAACAGGTGGAAATCCATTTTTTATAGAGGAGGTAATAAGAGGACTCAGAGATAGTGATTCTATATATGAGGAAGATGGTGTATGGTATATAAAAACCGGATATAAGCTTGAGCCATCCAGAAGTGTTGAGGAGGTTATAAAAAGAAAACTGCGAGGGCTTTCTGATAGAGAAAGAAAAATACTTGTTTTTTCAGCAGTTTATGGGAGAGAGGTTGACCCATATGTGGTAAGTCGGGCAAGTGGGATAAATGAGGGAGAGGTGTATGATGCGCTGGATAGATTTGTTCAAATAGGACTTATGAGGGAAAACGAGCTGGGAGAATATATTTTTTCCGAAGGTATTGTGATTGATACAGTATTAAAAACCCTCTCAAAAAGCCGGTTGAGATTCTATCACAGAAAAATAGCGGAGGCTTTAGTAGAAGTGCACACTGATAATATTAGAGGAATTGTGGATAAGCTGATATACCACTACGATGCAGCAGGCTTGAGTGAAAAAGCAAACAAATTCTGCAAAATAGCGGCAGAGAGAGCGCTTGGTATCTACGCCTATGAAATGGCGATGAAATATTATAAGAGGATTCTTAAAAGCATAGAAACTGAAGAGGAAGCTGGGGACATTGCTCATAACATTTATTACATTTTCAGGAATCTTGGAAACATGGAAGAATTTGAAGAGGCCATTGGTGTCCTTTTGAAAAAGTTTCCTTCACTTGCTGGCACTATATATGAAATGCTTGGAGATGCGTACACGCAGCGAGGAATGTACCAAAAAGCAGAAGAGCTTTTAAGAAAAGGCATAAAATCCGCTAAAGGGGAAATAGAAAAGAGAAAGCTTGAGGTTCGGCTGGCATGGACACTGTTGTATCAAAACAAAAAGAAGGAAGCAAAAGAGATTGTCAAAAGTGCTTTAAAGTTTTATGAAGAAAAAATAAACACAGAAGATGGAAAAAAGAAGACCTTTGCGATAAGAGCAATGGTTGCGGCGTATAATACCCTTGCAAGCATATACTTACTGGAGGATAACGCTCAAAAAGCCATAGAGTATTATGGCCGGTATCTGGACCTTTTAAAAAAGGAAGAAATGGAAAATGATTACAACTATGCGGTTGGGCTTGTTAACATGGCAATTGCATGTGTACGCTTAGATGAGGCTCGCAGGGCTTTGCAATATCTTGAAGAGGCCAGGCAAATTTCACAAAAACTGCACAGTATTTATCTGACCGGTATGGTTGAGCTTGTTATGGGAGAGCTTTATGTGATAACCGGAAATGTGGAAAAAGCGGGTGAGTATTTAAAGGGAGCCCACAGAAAGTATATCATGATGAACAACGAGATGCGCGTAATAGAAACCGATCTCATTCTGTTTAAGTACCATTTGTATAGAAAAAACTTCCAAAAAGCATTAAACGTGATAGATGAGGCTCTTGCTTTTGCCCGGCGAATTTTGAATGAAGAGTATATTGTGGAAGCTTTAAAAGGCAAAATAGAAGTATTGATTGAAAGTGGTGGATTGGAAAAAGCACTTTTTTTATTAAATAGCATATACTCCGATTATCCGGAAATGGCGAGAAAACTGGATTTCCCTTTAAAGTTGTTAAAGGCCCGCATTTTTATGCTCAAGGGAGAGGTTGAGAAAGCGAAAAAGTTATATGAAAGTCTTCTTGAAGAACGTCCAGAAGATACAGAAGCTCTTCTGGGTGTTGCAGAGGCATTGATGAGGATGAAAAAAATAGAAAAGGGTGTTGAGTTAGCCAAAAAGTGTGAAAATATGGTTTTTAAAGACGATGACCTGTACACGCTTATTTTAAGGTTTAGGTTGGGTGAGGCATATTTATATGGAAGCCTGGAGGAAAAAGGGCTAAAAATAATGAAAAACCTGTACCCTATACTGGAGAAAAACGGAAACCTGTTGTATCTGGAAAGGGTTGCGCAATATATATTTGAATGAACTTTTTAAATAACATAGCGTTGGTGGAGAGGGTTTAAATGGAGATTCAGCGACTGATACCATTGCCTGCTGTGTTTAAAATTACTACCAGTTTGTTTAAAACTCTTCAAGAAGTAATTGAAAAAGAATTCCCAACAATTTACAGAATTTTACTTGTCTCAGATCCTGGTGGTGCGAAGGAATATGGGGAGAGACTGAGGAAACTTCCCTGTGTTTATTATACTATGTTTATAAAGGGAGGGACAATTGAAGATGTGATGGAGGTGGAAAAAGTAATAAGAGATGAACATATAGACGTAGCAATAGGAGTTGGTGGAGGGAGGATCCTTGACACTGTTAAACTTGCCACTTCGCGTACCTTTATTCCATCCATTCTTGTTCCCACCGCTCTTTCTCATGACGGAATAATTTCTCCTGTTGCAGTGATAGACTTTGGTGATGAAATAAGGAGCACGAGAGCTATTGCCCCATATGGTGCGGTTGTTGATATAAATATAATAAGCAGGGCGCCACGCAGACTGAACCTTGCAGGTTGTGGTGATTTAATTTCAAACATTTCAGCGCTTGAGGACTGGAAGCTTGCCAGCAAAATAAAAGGGGAAAGAATAGATTATTTTGCCTATTTACTCTCCAAACAGGGAGCAAGAAGCATTTTATATTCAGAACATGTTCCGTTTTCAGCGGGTTTCCTTGAAGACCTTGCAGAAGGTCTTGCAGCAAGTGGCATATCCATGATTATCTCTGGTAACTCAAGACCCGCAAGTGGTGCGGAGCATCTTATCAGTCATGCGCTTGATAGAATCCTTAAGGTCGCACACCCACATGGTATTCAGGTGGGTATAGCAACACTTTTCACACAAAGGTTAAGGGGGCAATCTGTGAAGAGAATTAAAGAGTTTTACAAAAAAATAGGCTTTCCACTTTCTCCAATGGAGATAGATATAAGTAAAGAAACATTTATGGAGGCAGTAAGACTTGCGCCTACTACCAGGAGGGACAGGTTCACTATACTGGATATCAAGAATAAACCCTATGATTGGGAAAAAGCATTTGAGGTTTATTTAGAGTAAAATACTGCTGCTTCTTTGAATTTTTATATGTTTCTCTTTATAATTGATTACATGCAGAAAAATAAGCTTCTTATAGGTCTCAAGGGATTCACAAAAAGTCCCCTGTTTCTCCCATTTGTTCTGTATTTTGTCTTTTCAACCATCGTACTCTATCTTGCTCTTGACAAGGCTGTACACTCCCACAGGCTTTTGCAAAAAGCCCTGATTGAGAAAACAGAGCAGATAGTTAATGTGGGGATAAGTGGCACTCTTTCTACCTTTGCAGAACAGATTTTTGAAACAGGGGGAAAGCCAGATAGGCTGAAGGCGCTCGTGCTTGGCTTAAGAAGCAATTGGCCTACACTTTCTATCAAGGTGCTGGATAAGAACAATAAAGTGGTATGGGAGTCTGTTAAGGTTCCTAATCTGGATATTCCTGAAAATTTTAGAGGCAATGACTTTTATGAATATACCTTTTATACTCCGGATGGTGACAAATATTTTGTGGTATTAAAGGTTAATTTACCCAATTCTAATAGGGTTTACATGTACATTCCTCTTACCCCAGAGCTCCTCGCCAACATGGTAGCAGGTATCCCGGCTATGATTGGGATATACTACAAGAATCAGTTAATAGCCTCAAATGGGGAGCAATTTCCACAGGTTAAAAGCAGGTTGTCAGCCCTGTTTCCCAAGGGGTCTTACAAGTCTATTCCGTTTGGGTATTTTGATGTTGTGATTGTTCCCAGAACAACTTTGCCGGTTCTCAAAAAGGGCGCTCTTTATTTTACCATTATACTCTTTGTTCTGTTAGGAGTGTTTATAGTTGTCTGGGCTGGAGTTCTTTCCCAGCTTGAGGCGATTGCACATGAGAGTATTAAAGAAAAACATTTCCTGTACAATTTCAGCAGTCTTGCCGCTTCATTGCTGGGAATAGCGCCTTCCAATAATCGTACCACCCTTGATGCCACGCTTAAAGTATTTGTTGAAAGGTATGGGTTCTCTGGGGCCTGTGTGCTTGACAGTGATTTAAGTGTAATAACAAGGTACCCTGAGTCCAAAGACGCTAATTTCTTTTTGAACGAGATATTGCATGTGGATTTTAAAAAAGAGGAGACTCAAGGTGTGTCAGGGGTAAAGCATTTTGTAATTGTGGCACCAATCCCGATTGAACGAGGGGTAAAAGTGGGCTGGATAGTTTTCCTGTCAAAAATTCCCCTACATA
>JALVLE010000416.1 GCA_027033555.1 Caldifarciminota bacterium
CTGTACTTGTGTCTTTTATTGATGAAGATGTAGGTGTACGGAGAATAACCCTTGTGGATACCCAGATAGTGAAGGATGATACCTTTTTTATAAAAGGCTTTTTAACCTATCACAGGATGGTGGGAGGTTACCTCGTATATACTACCCCGGATACTGTATATCTTGCCATTTTGGATGGTGACTCTATAAACAATGTGTTTGCTACCGAAGGTTTTTATCCCGCGTTTGATGCCGCTAAAAAAAGGCTTTATTTTTCCACTCCTTCGGGCTTTTTTTACTATGATTTAAATCAAAATGCACTTTTTCCCTTATCCACACATATCCTTACATCTCTGCCGGATATAAATGAAGAGGGGACTGTGTTTGTGACTATGGACGATTACAGCGCTTACAGGGTAGAGGGGGGCAGGTTTTTTAAGATTGCGCAGGGTATTTTTGACCAGGTTTCAGTAAGTGGTAACATGTTTGCTCTCAGGCAGCGAGGAGACGGAGATGTACAGCCTGATACTAAAGATCCGTACAATATGCATGGCACAGAAATGCTATCCATAATAGGCGGGTTCTGGGAGGGGAAGACTGTAGGTATAGCTCCAATGGCAAATTTTGTTTTATGCAAAACCGAACGAGGCTATACGCAGCAAGGGGATACATTTGAAAATCCCATTGAGGAAGACTTCTGGGTGGAGGCTCTTGAATTTGCCCATTTTTATGGTGCCAGAGTAATTTCAAGCTCTCTTGGGTATAAGAGCTGGTACACCAATGCTCAACTTGACGGTAAATATCCTGTTTCCTCAAGGATGGCGTCACGGGCATTAAAGATGGGTATGGTGGTAGTAAATGCCATGGGCAATGCTTATCACGATAGTATTCCACAGGATGGTGATACATCCCTTGTTGCTCCAGCCGATGCTTATGATATTATTGCAACAGGAGGTTGTGATACCACGGGGACGAAACCTGCTATATGTTCCTACGGACCCGCAGGTGATGGGAGAGTAAAACCAGAGATTGTTGCACCTTTTAATGCATATTATACTGATTCTTCCGGCGTCACTTACTGGCTTGGAGGAACGTCAGTATCAACAGCGATTGTCTCCGGTATAATTGCAGCTGCTTGGAGTGCACTACCTGAACTTTCAGCCCGGATGATGAGAGAAAATGTGCTCAATTCAGCCGTGGAATTGCCTGGTTATCCTTCTCCCAACAATATAACTGGTTATGGAAGAATTGATGCAGGAGAATTGCTCAAAGCACTTGGTGTTAAAGAAAGTGTGTCAAAGGATGTGGTATTTTTAAGTCCCTATCCCAATCCAGTAACTAAGAGTATCAGAATGATTCATCTACCGGTAAAATTTGCCCATAGAGGAGATGGCGTTGTAAAGATATATACCGTAAATGGAGAACCAGTTGCAACGCTACATTTCTCAAACAGGGGACCAGGAATTATAGACCTCACCCTCCCCGTATCTCACCTTTCACCAGGGCTATATGTTGCCCTGTGTCATACCGGTTTTGGTACCGCAAAAACCCGTTTTGTTATTCTTCCCCGCTAACCTCTTTTTTGCCCATTTCTGCGATTGTTTTTGCCATAAACTGAGGGACAGGAAGTGAGAGTTCTACAAGGGCATCATTAAGGAGCAATAACATTTCATCTTCTTCTTTTTTGAAGTATTTTCTAATAATACTGACCACGTATTCAACGGCCTGTTCATATCCTACATTGATTTTGGATATTTCATCTCCCATAAATACAATTGGCTGAGTGAAATTGGCTGATTGCTTCTCCTTCATAAGCTTAATTAGTTTAGTGTGAGCGATTATATTAAACACTTTAACCTTGTTGAGGAAATTTGAGAGTGCGAGCACAAGTCGTGAAGTATAAACATTATCCACATCCTCTATATCCATTCCCACTTTCAGGTGATACAGCCTTTCAAGAAATTCATCCACAAGGGCTCCTTTCACAACATATCCGTGTTGAGGAGCTATTATTTCCACTTTGGGAGTCAACATCCTTATGAGTTCTACTGTTCTCTGGATTGCTTTGGTGGAGGGCATATAGATCTGATGAAAGAGCGCTATGCCAGGCCATGCTTCCTCGTCTGCGTATATAGATTTTTTTGACATAGTATTAAGCCCTGCCATAAAATCTCCGCTAAAAAGAACACGTGTTTCCGGGTCATAAACCATCATAGCTCCTCTAAAGTGACAGTATCTTGCAGGAACAAAATAAATTTTTGCATCACTTCCTGGTATTTCAAAGTATGAGGAGACAAAAGACTCAGCAGCCTTAAATCTGCCTTTGGAGACTCCATACATCTTAATAAGTCTCCAGGAGTCAATTGACCCGATGAGAATGGAATTTTTTGCTCTCATTAAAAGTGGCAAAACATTTGAAGAAACATCAGGGTCCTGATGACTTACGAAAATAAGATCAAGGTTTTTAAGGCCGCCTATCAGGTCGTTAAGTGTATCTTCAAGTCGGGGTAGGTCAAGTTTAGTACCCGGGTCCATTATCATGTTGATACTCTGTTTTCTTTTAAACCTGTTAAGGAGTACTCCCAACCCCTGGCTCTTTATAGGGAATTTTCTGATGTATATGTTTCTATGGAAATCCTTTTCATCTGACTGGAGTTTATAGAAGTTTTTTGCAATTTCCACAACCTGGCTCATTTATTCCCCCTTTTGTTTTTGCACAATAACAATAGCTAATATTATAATAGTTTTAGGTTGAAAATTCAAATAAATAAACAATGATTTTTGTTGCTATAAGCTGTAAAGAAAAATGAAAATGGCGGCGCAGGGACTCGAACCCCGGACACGCGGATTATGATTCCGCTGCTCTAACCAGCTGAGCTACGCCGCCAGTTATAAAATCATAACGTATGCCTTCCGTATTGTCAAGTAAACGCTTTCGATGCTGTTCAGGGGCTTTGTAGTATAATTACAGAGCTATCTTAAGTTATGAAAAAGTATAGCACAGTTATTGCATCTTTTATGATAATGGCAGCCCTTGGTGGGCTCTACGCCTGGAGTATATTTGTAGAGCCATTGAAGAAGGGGACAGGTGTTTCAACAGGTTTTACCCAGATTATATTTGGCATCATCATAGGAATTCTTCCCCTTGCCATGGTCTTTGGTGGAAGGATTGTGTTAAAATTTGGGCCAATGTTAACTGGATTTTTAAGTGCATTGCTTTTTGGGGGAGGGTATGCTATCTCTGGTATATTTAAAGCCACCCCTTTGTCTCTTCTTGTAGGGATTGGTTTAATGTCTGGTGTTGGAACAGGTTTTGGGTACATTGCTGCACTCAGTACTCCCGTGAAGTGGTTTCCCCAACGCAGAGGGCTTATTACAGGGATAGCTACTTCTGGCTTTGGTGCAGGAGCTATTTTTCTATCATTTTTTGTTAAGCACATGCTAAAAAGTGGGTTTCCCGTACACAAAATTTTTCTTGTTATAGGTATTTGCTATGGGGCACTTCTTCTTGTCATGTCGTTTTTGCTTTTTGAGCCAGAAGATTTCAAAAGGAAGAAAAGCTTTGAAAAAAAGTGGCGTTTTGATTTTCTTAAAAATATAGGGTTCTGGGCATTGTTTATCGGAATGTTTGCAGGGTCATTTTCAGGCCTGATTATCATCGGAAATCTAAAGCCTCTTGCTGCAAATCTTTCAATAGGTGAGGAGGCTTCTCTTCTTGCAATTTCAGTTCTTTCTATTGGAAACACCTTTGGAAGGATTCTTTGGGGGCATATCGGGGATTTGATTGGAATGATAAGGAGCATAAAGATTTCCTTGATATTACTCGGAATTGTGGTGGGGAGTTTTTTTGTGGTGGCAGGTGATATGCTGTTTGTTTTCCTCTCTTTTGTTGCCGGTCTTATGTTCGGAGCCAACTTTGTACTATATGCAGCATCTACTTCTATTATTTTTGGCACAGAACGGCTTAGTGAAATATATCCCTTTGTATCCTTTGCTTATGGACTGGGCGGCCTTTTGGGACCTCCCATTGGTGGCGTTGCATATGACCTTACTTCTTCATACGTTCCAGCAATTGTGATTTCATCTTCTGTGGCAGTTATTGGGGGTATTTTCGCCTCTGCGCTTCTTACTGCTTTTTATAATAAAAATAAAACCCTTGACAGTTCCTGCATTACGTAGTATAATATATGCACTAACAACGCGGGGTAGAGCAGTCTGGTAGCTCGTCGGGCTCATAACCCGAAGGTCGCTGGTTCAAATCCAGCCCCCGCTATATTTTTTATTTATTCTTGACTGAACTTTTTTTGTGCTTTATTTTTTTGAAACTCACAGAGGCCTGTAGCTCAACTTGGGAGAGCACCGGACTCCAAATCCGGCGGTTGGGGGTTCAAATCCCTCCAGGCCTGTAAATAGGAGGGTATAAAATGAGAATTAAAGTGGCTTTGCAGTGTAGTGAGTGTAAGAGGAAAAACTATATAACTTCAAAGAATAAAAGGAAAACGACTGGTAAGCTTGAGTTGAGAAAGTATTGTCCTCACTGTAGGAAACATACCATCCATAAAGAAGTAAAGTTGTAGGTAAAAAATGGCTAAAGTAATTGAGTTTTTAAAAGAATCTATTAATGAATTTAAGAAGATTACTTGGCCAACAAAAGAGGCTTTAATAGGTGGTACAATTGGTGTTTTTCTTGTTTCTTTCTTTTTTGTTATTTACATGTGGATACTGGACTTGATTTTTGCCAAATTAATACAGTTGATTCTCGGGTAGGTGGTGTTGTATGAGTGATAAGGAAGCACAGAAAGAACAGAAAGGGAAAAAATGGCTTGTCTTCTGGACTTCTGGTGGTAAAGAGAGAAGGGCAAAAAGATCCCTTGAAAGGGTTCTTGCTGAAAGTGGTCTCCTTGAGTATGTGGAGATACTTTTGCCAATGCAGGTGTTGCCCAAGATAAGGAAAGGTAAAAGGGTGCTTCTGGAAAAGCCGATTTATGGCGGGTATATTATTATTGGGATTGAGAATGATGAGGAGATTATACAAAAGGTGATTAAGGAGGTTACTTCCACAAATCTTGTTAAAGCGCTTATTGGTAAAGATTCAATTGTTTCGCTGACTGAAGAAGAGGTGAGAACTATTAAAGATATGGAGGCCAAGGAGAGGCAGAAGAAGGAAAAAGAGATACCATTTCTTGAAGGCGAAATTGTCAGGATAGTTAATGGTCCATTTGCTGATTTTCAGGGTAAGGTAGCTGAAATTTATCCTGATAAGCTAAAGTTAAAGGTACTTGTTGATATTTTTGGGAGAACCACGCCTGTGGTTCTTGACTTTTTGGAGGTTGAGAAGATATAAAAGGAGGAAGTGATGCCCCCTAAGAAGAAAAAAGAAGTAATGGCTATTGTTAAATTGCAAATACCAGCGGGACAGGCAAACCCTGCACCACCTGTAGGTCCTGCTCTTGGACAGCATGGTGTGAATATCATGCAGTTCGTCCAGCAGTTTAACGCAAAGACTAAGGGAATGGATCCTGATCTTAAAATTCCTGTGGTAATTACCATTTATAAAGATAGAAGTTTTGATTTTATTACAAAAACACCTCCGGCAGCTGATTTATTAAGAAAGGCCGCAAAGGTGGCAAAGGGTTCTGGCGAACCCAATAAGGTTAAAGTGGGAAAGGTCACAAAGAAGCAGGTTGAAGAGATTGCAAAATTAAAGATGCCTGATCTTAATGCATACAATATTGAGGCAGCGATGAGAATGATTGAAGGCACAGCAAGAAGTATGGGTATAGAAGTAGTGGAGGGATAAAATGGCAAAGCATGGGAAAAGGTATTTGGCTCTGCTTGAAAAGGTTGAAAAAAAGGAATATCCACTGGATGAGGCAATCAGGAAAGTAAAAGAGTTAAAGAGTGCCAAGTTTGATGAAACCGTGGAAGCTGCTATAAGGTTAGGGGTTGACCCAAGGAAGGCAGATCAGATGGTGAGAGGGGCTGTGGTTTTGCCTCATGGCACAGGTCGTCAGGTTAAGGTTGTGGTAATTACAAGAGGCGAGGGTGAAAAGGAGGCAAAAGAAGCAGGTGCAGATTATGTGGGCTATAAAGAAATTCTTGAGAAAATTAAAAGTGGATGGC
This sequence comes from Caldifarciminota bacterium, assembly GCA_027033555.1. Classification (GTDB taxonomy): domain Bacteria; phylum Hydrothermota; class Hydrothermia; order UBA1063; family CAJXJZ01; genus CAJXJZ01. The sequence goes on from JALVLE010000416.1 coordinate 6,103, forward strand.
TCGATTTTGATGCTGTTGTGGCCACGCCAGATGTAATGCCCGATGTGGCAAAACTGGGAAGAATACTTGGGCCAAGAGGTCTTATGCCAAGCCCAAAAACCGGGACAGTTACAAGGAATGTTGGTGAGGTTGTAAAGCAACTTAAGAAAGGCAGAATAGAATTCAGAGTGGATAAAACAGGGAATATTCATGCCCCGATCGGGAAGGTGAGTTTTCCAGAAGAGCACCTTAAAGAAAATCTTCTTGCGCTTGTTGAGGAGCTCATAAATCTCAGGCCCAAGACACATAAAGGAACATATATAAAAAGCATTTATCTTTCTCCTACAATGGGCCCTTCAGTTAAGGTTCAAGTAAGTAGTGTTTTGAATGAATTATCCAAAAAGTGAGGTAGGGTATGGTCAAACAGTATAAAATAGACAAGGTGAATGAAATTAAAGAAAAGCTTCAAAAGGCAGAAGGTTTTTATCTTGCGGATTATACAGGGCTTACTGTGGCAGAATTCCAGGAACTTAGAAGGAAGTTGCGAGAAGCAGAATCCAAAATCGTGGTGACCAAGAATACAATGGCAGCCATTGCCTTTAAAGATTTGGGAAAGGATGCTGTGGTAAAGTATCTTGAAGGACCCAATGCAATTGTTTATGCATACGGAGATTCTGTGCAGGCTCTCAAGACTGTAATGGAATTTTTCAAGGAGGTCAAAAAGGGGAAGGTTAAGGTTGGAGAGGTTGATGGTGAGATTGTAGAAGGCGAAGCGCTTGAATCAATAGCAAAACTCCCGGGGAAGAAAGAATTGCAGGCCATGGTTGTGGGAGGTTTGAATTCATTATTATTTAGATTGGTTTATGCTTTGAACTGGCCAATTTATTCCTTTGTTAATGTTTTAGAACAAATAAGAAAAGAAAAAGAGGAGGCATAAAAAATGTCAGAGAAAAAGAGTGTTGCCGAAATAGTCTCCATGATAGAGTCTCTTACAGTCCTGGAGCTTTCTGAGCTAATCAAAGAGCTTGAGGAGAAGTTTGGCGTATCAGCAGCAGCACCAGTAGCTGTGGCAGCAGCACCAGCAGCACAGGGCGCACAGGCAGCGCAGGAAGAGGAAAAAACTGAATTTGATGTGGTTCTTGTAGATGCCGGTTCTCAGAGGATTAAGGTGCTTAAAGAAATAAGAACCATTACCGGACTTGGTCTTAAAGAGGCCAAGGAGCTTATTGACAATCTACCTAAACCGGTGAAAGAAGGAGTGTCCAAAGAAGAGGCAGAGAAAATCAAGAAGACGCTTGAAGATCTCGGCGCAAAAGTAGAGATAAAATAACATACAGGCCCATTTGACAGTAAATTTTAAAACATGCCCACAGTTAGGTGAAAACTGTGGGTATGTTCTATTTTTATATATTTTTACACCATGAGGAGGTGTAATCTTGATAGGTAAAATAAAACGAAAAGGGTATAAGCCGGAAACTTATGAGATGCCCAATCTACTTATAGTCCAGCTTGAATCATTTAAGGAGTTTCTTGCAGAAGATGTGGAACCAGAGTATAGAAGTAAAAGAAGTCTCCATGGAGTGTTTAAAGAGAGTTTTCCCATAGAAGATATTCATAAAAGATATGTACTTGACTACGTGGATTATGAAATTGGTAAACCAAAGTTTACTGTAAAAGAGGCCATTGAAAAAAGTCTTACCTATTCAGTTCCACTCTGGGCAAGGTTAAAATTGCTCAAAAAGGATGAGGAAACAGGAGAATTCAAAGAACAGATAACACAGAAGGTTTACATGTGTGATCTTCCCTATATGACAGACAGAGGTACGTTTATCGTAAATGGGGTTGAGAGAGTAGTTGTAAGCCAGCTTCATCGTTCGCCAGGTGTATATTTGACTTTGGATACAAAAGGAGCTCCCACCTACAAGGCTCTGCTTGTTCCCTACAGGGGTCCCTGGATTGAATTTACAATAGATGGTTCCAAGAATTTCAGCGTTACCGTGTCCAAAAGAAGAAAAATCCCTGTAACAAGGCTTATCAGGGTGCTCAATAAGCTGGACGAAAATGGTAATCTCCGTGATGTTTCAATGTCCGAGGTGCTTAAAAAGCTTATTGATTATAAAGAGTATTCTTTGAATGAGATTGAAAAAATAGAGGACAAGTCAAGATACATTGTACTTGACGATATTATTGATAAGACCACGGGAGAGGTGGTCAAAGAGGCACCGTTTGAATTAAGTAATATTTCACTGGAAGTGCTGCAAAAGCTCGGATACGAAAGAATTGCGCTTGGTGATCTAAAAGAGGAATCCTGTGACATTATATACTCCACTTACAAGCAGGATAGGATAAAAGATGAGGATGGTGCTATTGGTAATGTATATAGGACATTAAGATATACCCCTCCACCTGAAGACAGGAAAGAGGCTGTTGAGTATATAAGAAGCGTGTTTTTTGATCCCAAGAGGTTTTTGTTGGGTGAGGTGGGAAGATTTAAAGTGAATTTGAGGCTTGGTCTTGACATAGAACCTGATGTTGATACTCTTACAGAAGAGGACCTTATTGCGATAGTCAAGCATCTTATAGATTTTTATAGAGGGAAAGAAAAAGAAGACGACCTTGAAGATCTATCCAACAGAAGGGTAAGAAGAGTAGGAGAGCTTCTTTATGAGCAGTTTAAAATAGCGTTTACAAGGCTTGCAAGGGTTGTAAGAGAAAGAATGTTGCTTGATAGGGATCAGAACCTCACACCTAAAAAACTGGTAAATCCACGACTTGTTACATCAAGCCTTGTTGCTTATTTTACAAGTGAGAGACTTTCTCAGTTCCTTGACCAGAATAATCCACTTTCAGAGCTTACTCATAAAAGAAGACTTTCGGCTCTCGGAAAAGGTGGACTTACAAGGGAGACCGCTGGTTTTGAGGTAAGGGATGTTCATCCTTCCCATTTTGGAAGGTTGTGTCCCATAGAGACTCCGGAAGGTCAGAACATTGGGCTTATAACCTCTCTTACCACTTACGCAAAGATAGACAAATATGGGTTTATTACCACGCCTTTAAGAAGAGTGAGAAACGGATATGTAATATGGGATGAGGTGCTTGAGATGACAGCACAGGAGGAAAAAGATTACAAACTTGCACCAGCAGATACACCTGTGGACCCCAAAACAGGCAAGATTCTGGTAGAAGATGTGTGGGTAAGGTATCAGGGACAGTATCCTCTTGTAAAAGCTCATGAGGTTGATTTTATAGATGTATCTCCAAGACAGCTGGTTTCACCTTCTGCATCTTTGATCCCGTTTCTTGCTCATGATGACGCAAACAGGGCACTCATGGGTTGTAACATGCAGAGACAGGCAGTACCTCTTCTTGAGCCTGAACCACCCATTGTAGGAACCGGTATGGAAGCCAAGATAGCCTATGATTCTGGAGCTGTGGTGGTGGCTAAAAATTCGGGTATTGTAAAGGAAGTGGACGCAACCCGTATAGTGATAGAGCCAAAAACAAGAAAGAGAAAGCATTTCCTTGAGGAAGGAGTTGATATATACGAGCTTACCACGTTCAAAAAATCCAACCAGAATACAGTTATCCATCAACGTCCCATAGTAAAACCGGGGCAGGAGGTTAAGAAAGGTGAAGTTATAGCAGACAGTTCATCCACCCATCTCGGCGAGCTATCGCTTGGGAAAAACCTGCTTGTGGCCTTTCTGCCATGGTATGGATATAACTTTGAAGACGCAATTATACTTTCCGAGGACCTTTTGAAAAAAGATACATTTACGTCTATCCATATTCTTGAATACGAGGTAGAGGTGAGGGAAACCAAGCTTGGTCCAGAGGAGGTTACAAGAGACCTGCCCAATGTGCCGCAGGAGGCACTTAAGAACCTTGATGTAAATGGTATAGTGAGGATAGGTACATATGTAAAACCGGACGATATTCTTGTAGGCAAGGTGAGCCCTAAAGGCGAAAAAGAGCTTTCCCCTGAAGAGAGGCTTATATATGCCATTTTCTCTGAACAGGCTAAGGAGGTACGGGATACGTCCAAGAGGGTCCCTCCAAGTGTGGAGGGTGTAGTGGTGGATGTTGTTGTGCTTTCAAGGAAGAAAGATGACCCGCTTTCCTTGAGGATGATGAGAGAAAGGAAAAAGAGAGCGGAGGAAAGTGCGGATACTTTCAGAAGGACTTTGAAATCAAGACTCAAGGAAGTGCTTGCAAGGCTGCTGGATGGGGAGGTGGCTCAGTCTGATATTACAGGTAGAGCCAATAAATTAATATTCAAAAAAGGTGAGGTAATCAGAGGCGAGGAACTATACAAACACGATCCTCTGCGTCTCCACTTTGGTGAGAGAATTGTTGAGGATGACGAAAAAGAGCAGCAAATCAGATTCTACATGGAAGAAGCGAGAAGAATTAATGATCAGATTAAAGAGAAACTGGATTACGAGCTTCAGCAAATTGAAAGAGGGGACGAGTTACCGTTGGGAGTAAGACAGTTGATTAAAGTATATGTGGCTCAAAAGAGAAAACTTCAGGTGGGTGATAAGCTTTCTGGAAGGCATGGAAACAAAGGGATTGTGGCAAAGATAGCCCCAGTGGAGGATATGCCATTCCTTGATGATGGTACCCCTGTGGATATAGTTCTCAACCCGCTTGGTGTGCCATCCCGTATGAATGTGGGGCAGATACTTGAGACCATACTTGGATGGGCAGGTAAGGAAAAGGGAATTTATTATGCAGTTCCTGTGTTTGAAGGGTTTACAAACGAAGATGTTCAGAGAGAACTCAAAAAGGCCGGACTTCCGGAGAATGGAAAAGCGAGATTGCGTGATGGGAAAACCGGCGAATACTTTGATTTTAAAGTCACAGTTGGTTATATGTACATGATGAAACTTATCCATATGGTAGAAGATAAGGTCCATGCAAGGGCCATAGGTCCATATTCACTTATTACCCAGCAGCCTGTGGGAGGTAAGGCACATTTTGGAGGTCAGAGATTTGGTGAAATGGAAGTATGGGCACTTGAAGGCTATGGAGCAGCTTACACACTCCAGGAGATGCTAACCTACAAATCAGATGATGAAAAGGGAAGAAATAAACTTTATCAGGCCCTGATAAAGGGCGAGGAACCTCCAGAACCGGGGATACCTGCGTCCTTTGAGGTATTAATAAAACATCTAAAGGGCCTTGGTCTTGATGTAATAATTGAAACAGAGGGGTAGATTAATGTCAAGTGTTAAAGCTGGTCCAAAAGATATTATAGCTATTGGATTGAAACTGGCCTCTCCCGAAGTTATAAGGAGCTGGTCCTATGGAGAGGTCAAGAAAGCAGAGACCATTAATTACAGAACCCAGAAGCCAGAAAGGGATGGGCTATTTTGTGAGCGTATATTTGGTCCTGTAAAGGATTATGAATGTGCCTGTGGAAAGTATAGGGGAAAAAGATATAAAGGGATTATCTGTGATAGGTGCGGTGTAGAAGTTACCACCTCCCATGTAAGAAGGGAGAGAATGGGGCATATTGAGCTTGAAGTACCTGTTGCTCATATATGGTACTATAAAGTACCCCCATCCATAATTGGAACCCTCCTTGACCTTACAATCAGGGAACTTGAACAAGTACTCTACTATGATGCATATATAGTTACAGATCCAGGCACTTTCCAGGATGAGTTGCGCGTGGGGCAGGTACTTACCGAGAAGGAGTACCAGGATTTTATGGAAAGGGTAAGGGAGGGCAAAAATCTTTATTTTGAAGCTGAAATGGGAGCAGCTCCCATTGAGAAGATTTTAAAATCACTAAACCTTGAAAAACTTTCCGCTGAACTGAAGGCTAAGATAAAAACAGAGAAGTCGCTTTTCGTAAAAAGTAAACTCCTTAAAAAGATAAGAATTGTTGAGGCATTTTTAAACTCAGGAAACAGGCCCGAATGGATGATTTTGAATGTAATTCCAGTAATTCCACCGGACCTCCGTCCACTTGTTCCCCTTGAAGGTGGAAGGTTTGCCACAAGTGATCTTAACAATCTTTATAGAAGGGTAATTACAAGGAATAACAGGTTAAAGAACTTAAAGGCCCTACACGCTCCAGAAATTATTCTGAGGAATGAAAAGAGGATGTTGCAGGAAGCGGTGGATGCTCTTCTTGATAACTCAAGAAGACGAAGACCGGTCACAGGCAGAGGTGGCAGAAAACTCAAATCACTTTCAGATGCACTCAGGGGCAAAAAGGGCCTTTTGAGAAGAAATCTACTTGGAAAGCGTGTGGATTATTCCGGGCGTTCTGTGATTGTTGTAGGCCCCGAGTTGAAGCTGAATCAGGTTGGACTTCCCAAGGGAATGGTTATTGAGCTCTTTAAGCCTATGGTAGAGCATAAGCTGGAAGAGTCAGGTGTGGCAGATTCCATCAGGCAGGCAAGAAAACTTCTTCAGGAGAAAGATGAAAGGATCTGGAAATTGCTTGAAGAGGTCACCAAACAACACCCTGTCCTATTAAACAGGGCACCTACACTTCACAGGGTATCCATTCAGGCTTTTGAACCGGTCCTGGTAGAGGGTAAGGCTATAAAACTTCATCCACTTGTGTGTACAGCGTACAATGCGGATTTTGATGGTGACCAGATGGCTGTATATGTTCCCACCTCACTTGAGGCTCAAACAGAGGCTCATACCCTTATGCTTGCACCTAACAATATACTCTCTCCAGCCAATGGAAGACCTCTTGCTGCCCCGACCAAAGACATGGTTATCGGACTCAACTATCTTACAAAGGTGAAAAAAGGAGTAAAAGGCGAGGGGAAATATTTCTCTTCTTCTGAAGAGGTTCTCATGGCTCTTAATGAAGGTGCTGTTGATCTTCATGCAACAATAAAGCTCCTCTGGAATGGAGAAATCATTGAAACAACACCGGGCAGAGTGGTTTTCAATGAAATAGTACCTGAGGAGATGAGATTTTACAATAAGGAACTTGAAAAGAAGACATTACAGCAAATTACTGCAGAGTCCTACAAAAGGTTTGGTATAAAGACCACTGCTATTTTCCTTGACAACATGAAACATCTTGGTTTTCTCTACGCTACAGTTTCAGGTGTGACTTTTGGGATAGATGACCTGATTGTTCCCAAGGACAAAAAGGAGATTATTAAAGAGGCACTGGAGGAGATAGCACGTGTAGAAAATGCATTTAAGAGACAGATGATTTCAAGGGTGGAGAGGTATCAAAAGATTCTTGATGTGTGGACAAGGGCTGCTGATGAAATTAAGGATAGAATGATGGAGGAGATGGCAAAAGACAAACAGGGCTTTAATCCCATATACATGATGGTGAACTCAGGTGCAAGAGGTAATGTGGATCAGGTAAAGCAGCTTGCTGGAATGCGAGGACTTATGGCAAGGCCGAAAAAGTCCGGTGAGACGCTTGGAGAGCTTATAGAGACACCCATTATTTCAAACTTTAAAGACGGATTAAAGGTGCTTGAGTATTTTATTTCCACACATGGTGCACGTAAAGGACTCTCAGATACCGCACTTAAGACTGCGGATGCAGGCCACCTTACAAGGAGACTTGTGGATGTGGCTCAGTCAGTGGTTGTAACCGAAGAAGATTGTGGCACCATCACTGGCAGAAAAATTACAGCTTTAAAAGATGGAGAAACAGTGGTGGAGCCGTTAAGTGAAAGAATCGTGGGAAGAGTGGCACTTGATGATATTGAACATCCTGAGACCGGAGAAGTAATAGTTAAAGAGGGAGAAGAGATAACAGAGGAGGCTGCCCGTAAAATAGAAGAGGCCGGTATTGAAGAGGTGTATGTACGTTCAGTTCTACACTGTGAGGCGAAACGTGGCGTGTGTGCCAAGTGTTACGGAAGAAATCTTGCGACCGGTAGAATGGTGGAAATTGGGGAAGCTGTAGGTGTTATAGCTGCCCAGTCTATTGGAGAGCCAGGTACACAGCTTACCCTCAGAACATTCCATACAGGAGGGGCGGCTGAGAGGATAGCTGAGGAATCAAGGGTGGTGGCTCCATTTGATGGCATTATAAAATATGATTCCCTTGTTGTTGCTGATAAGAGTACAAAAGAGGGAAAGAAGTATATTGCATTGTCCAAGCGAGGAAAGATAATTGTAATATCTGAGGACGGAAAAAAGAAAAAAGTGTATTCTGTGGAACATGGTTCTACCATCTATTTCGGAGAAGGGGATAAAGTAAAAAAGGGAGACATTATCTTTGAATGGGAGCCCTATAGTTTGCTTATTCTTGCCACCAAGAAGGGTGTGGTCAAATTCGTTGATATAGTTCAGGGTGTAACCGTCAAGGACCTTATGGAAGAGGATAAGGTAGAGAGGGTGATTGAACTTGATAGATACAAAAGGTATTACCCAAGGATACAGGTAATTGACCCTCAAACAGGCGAAGTGCTGGAGGAGATTAACCTTGTGAGAGAGGCCCGTCTTGCTGTGAAAGATGGAGATATGGTGGAGCCTGGTGACATTGTTGCGAGAGTTCCACGGGAAGCCGGAAGAACAAGAGACATAACAGGTGGTCTTCCAAAGGTAGAACAGCTCTTTGAAGCACGCTCTCCCAAGGATAAAGCCATTATTGCTGAAATCAGTGGAAGGGTATCCATATCCATGGGAGCCAAGGGACTTCTCCGGGTTAAAATTGAAGCGGAAAGTGGTGAAACAAGGTCATATAATGTCCCCTTTGGGAGGTATTTCCTCGTAAATGATGGTGAATATGTGGAGGCAGGAGACCCAATTACGACAGGACCCATTGATCCACATGACCTTTTGAAAGTTAAAGGAAAGGAACATGTGCAGGAGTTTCTCCTTGATAAAATACAGGAGGTTTACAGGCTTTCCGGTGTTAAAATTGATGACAGGCACATTGAGATTATCGTAAAACAGATGATGAGCAAAGTTCAGGTGCAAAATCCCGGTGATACAAGGCTTATAGTGGGGGATATCGTGGATATATCGCTTATTAAGGAAATAAATGCGGAGACCGAGAGGAGGGGAGGAGAGCCTGCCAAGTATAAGCCTGTACTCCTCGGTATAACAAAGGCATCTCTTAAGACTGAGAGCTTTCTTGCTGCAGCGTCTTTCCAGGAGACAACCAAGGTTCTTGCAATGGCAGCCATAGAAGGCAAGAAGGATAGGTTGCGCGGTCTTAAGGAGAATGTAATTATTGGTAACCTTATACCAGCAGGGACAGGAATAAGAGAGTACAGAAATCTCAAGCTAATTGAAGAGATTAGAGAAGAGGAAGAAAAAAGAAAGGGAATGCAGGATAACCTGGAGGAGAATCTTTAAAAGAAAAAGAGATTTTTTATTAATAAGTCCTAACTGCTTGACGTAACAGGAGTTCTGGTTTATCATATAATTCCTGCAATGTAAAGAGGAGGAGTATATGCCAACTATAAATCAGCTGGTGAGAAAACCAAGGAAAAAGAAGGTTAAGAAGTCAAAATCTCCCGCTCTTGAGGGTAATCCTCAAAAGAGGGGAGTTTGTATAAGGGTGTACACAACCACACCCAAGAAGCCGAATTCTGCTTTAAGGAAAGTGGCGAAGGTGAGACTCTCCAATGGAAAAGAAGTGGTAGCTTACATACCCGGGGAAGGGCACAATCTCCAGGAACACTCCAATGTGCTTGTGCGTGGGGGAAGGGTTAAGGACCTCCCTGGTGTTAAATACCACATTATTCGTGGAGCGCTGGATGCGGCTGGTGTGGAAGGGAGAAGGAATTCAAGGTCTCTTTACGGTACCAAGAAACCCAAAGACTGAGGAGGTGGAAAGATGAGAAGAAGAAGAGCGCCAGAGAGACAAGTTGCTCCCGATCCTAAATATGGGTCATTGCTTGCTGCCAAGTTTATTAACAATCTCATGTGGGATGGGAAAAAATCTCTTGCTCAAAAGATTTTTTATCAGGCGATTGAGTACATAGAAAAGAAGACGAAGAGAAACGGTATGGAAGTATTTGAGGAGGCAATAAAGAATGTGAAGCCTGTGTATGAGGTAAGACCGAGAAGAGTGGGTGGCGCAACGTATCAGGTGCCGGTAGAGGTGAGGCCTAAGAGGCAGCTTTCACTTGCCATAAAGTGGATAATTCGTTCTGCAAGAGCGCGTGGTGAAAGAAGGATGTATGAGAGATTGGCCAATGAACTTATTGATGCAGCCAATAATACAGGTGCATCCATTAAAATAAAGGAAAATACGCACAGGATGGCAGAAGCCAATAAGGTGTTTGCGCATTATAAGTGGTAGTTATGGAAAAAAGACCCTCTCTGGATTTAAGCAAGATAAGAAACATAGGTTTTGCGGCACATATAGATGCAGGCAAAACCACAACTACAGAGAGGGTATTATTTTATTCAAAGAAAATTCACCGTATAGGCGAAGTGGATGAAGGCTCAGCCACTACAGACTGGATGGAACAGGAAAAAGAAAGGGGAATAACCATCGTGAGTGCAGCTGTCACCACTTTCTGGAAAGGGCATCAGCTTAATATAATAGATACGCCGGGTCATGTGGATTTCACAGCGGAGGTAGAAAGAGCATTACGCGTGCTTGATGGGCTTATTGTGATTTTTGATGCATCGGCCGGGGTGGAGCCCCAATCAGAGACTATATGGCATCAGGCTGAAAGATATGGAATTCCAAGACTGATTTTCTTCAACAAGATGGACAAACTGGCGGCGAGTTATGAAAACTCGCTGAAGTCAGTAAAGAGTCGCCTTACAGCCAAAGCTGTGCTGTTTCAATTACCTATCGGGCAGGAAAGCAGTTTCAGAGGTGTGATAGATCTGGTTGGCAAAAAGAAGTATGTATGGTCTGAAGAGGACCTTACAGGTGAAAATTACCTTGAAGAGGAAATTGAGTTTGATGACCTCCTTCTTTCCCTATATGAGGACATAGTATATAGAGTGGCTGAGTATGATGAAGACATACTTGATGAGTATTCAGAACATGGTTTTGTAGATGTAAAAAGGTTAAAAAAGGCTATTAGAAAGGCTGTTATAAAAGGGGATATTTTCCCTGTTTTCATGGGTGCTGCCAAGAGAAACATGGGTATTCAACCTCTTATGGATGCCATTGTTGATTACCTGCCATCGCCTCTTGATCTGCCGCCTGTTTCGGGTAAAGATCCGAGGACAGGAGAGAGAGTAGAGAGAAAAAGAGATATAAATGAACCCTTTTCTGCAGTGATTTTCAAGATACAGGTTGATAAACACGCGGGCGTGCTTTCATATATGAGGGTTTACTCAGGCAAGGTGAGGGTAAATGAAAAGGTGTTAAATACGAGAACCATGAAAGGGGAAAGACTGACAAGATTGTATGAGATGCACGCAAATAGGAAACATCCTATTTACGAAGCAAGGGCAGGTGAGATAGTAGGCGTTGTGGGAATTAAGGACGTTAAAACAGGGGATACGCTTTCTGATCCGAAAGCGCCCATTGTTTTTGAAGGCATGCACTTCCCGGAACCAGTTGTCTCTAAATACATTGAGCCCAAGTATGCACGAGATCTTGATAAACTTGATGAGATCTTAAAGGCTCTGGAGATTGAAGATCCAACCTTTAAGGTCAAGAAAGATAAGGAAACAGGGCAGATTATAATGACCGGAATGGGAGAGTTACACCTTGAAATTGTAGAAGAGAGACTCAAAAGGGATTTTGGAATAGAAGTGCGTACTGGTAAACCTCAGGTCTCTTATCGTGAAACCATCACAAAAGAAGTGCACGTTAAAGAGGTATTTGACAGGGAGGTGTCAGGTGGGAGAGAATATGGGATTGCCCTACTCAATTTAAGACCCCTTGAGAGGGGGAAGGGAATTGTTGTGGATTCAGATAGAATAAATATGGAACCCGAAGATAGAGAGCAGCTTGTTAAAATAATATATGAATCTCTCACTTTCGGACCTCTTTTGGGTTATCCCGTTACGGATATTGAGATTGAAGTTGTTTCCCTTGGCGGAGAAGGTACTACACCTCTTGGTAATGAGCTTGCTATAAGAATGGGGATTGAAAGAGGGCTCAAAGAGGGGAAACCAGTCTTACTTGAGCCCTATTTATTTGTGGAGATTCTGGCTCCCCAGGAATTTGTGGGGAATGTGATCGGTGATTTAACAAGTAGGGGTGGAGAGGTTGAAGAAGTAGTACCTGTAAGTGAATATGTTAGCAATATAAGGGCTTATGTGCCTTTAAGAAAAATGATGGGTTATGCGGTTTCGCTCAGGTCCCTTACACAGGGCAGAGGGAACTTTTGGATGAAGGTTGCCTATTTTGAAAAAGTAAAGGAAAAAATAACCAAAATATGATGGAGGTAGAGTAATGGCAAAGCAGAAATTTGAAAGAACCAAACCACATCTCAATGTCGGTACAATAGGGCACGTGGACCATGGAAAGACGACCCTTACTGCGGCAATCACAAAAGTGCTTGCACAGAAGGGTCTTGCCCAGGAAATGGACTACGACCAGGTAGCTAAGGCAGACGCAAAGCTCTTCAGAAGAGATGCTACAAAAATATTGACGGTTAACATTGCACATGTGGAGTATGAGACTGAAAAGCGTCACTATGCTCATATAGACTGTCCAGGACATCACGACTACATTAAAAACATGATATCAGGTGCGGCTCAGATGGACGGTGCAATTTTGGTGGTATCCGCTCCAGACAGTGTTATGCCTCAGACCAGAGAGCACGTGCTACTTGCAAGACAGGTTAATGTGCCATACATAGTGGTTTTTATTAACAAGGTTGACCTCGTTGATGACCCCGAGCTTATTGAACTCGTAGAGCTTGAGGTGAGAGATCTCCTTAACAAATACGAGTTTCCTGGTGACGAAGTTCCTATTATCAAGGGTTCTGCTCTTAAAGCATTACAGAATCCTACTGATCCTGAGGCCACAAAGCCCATATTTGAGCTTCTTGATGCAATGGATAACTACATACCTGAACCAGTAAGAGAAGTTGACAAGCCTTTCCTTATGGCAATTGAGGACGTGTTTTCTATCACAGGTCGTGGAACAGTGGTAACAGGTAGAGTTGAACGTGGAAGATTGAC
>JALVLE010000417.1 GCA_027033555.1 Caldifarciminota bacterium
CTTTTTAATCCCTCAAATTGCAAATAATCTAATATAATTTTTAATTTTTCTTTTTCTATTTTGTTTTCTTTCATATGTAACCTCCTTGCATTAATTATGTTTTTCTTTGAAGCCTCTAAAAACTACTGAAAAATCCCCTTTTATGTTAACTGAATAAGAGCCTTTAGGTAATTTGATGGTATCACGTTGACCTTCAATTATTTTGCAACTATAAGGTAAACTTTCAGCAGGTAATTTCACCTTCATTTTTGGGGGTCTTTTTACTTTTGGTATAAAATGGACAATAACAGAATAAAAATCAGAAGATAAACAGGTAAGATAAAATTTTTTCTTGAGCATAGAAAGTTCGCTCTTTGAAAATTTCATGTTATGGCGATTTCCGTTTCTATCAACAAAAACTGCTTCCACCAAATAATAATTAGAAAATGTCACATGTGGATTTTGATTAACCAAATTTAGCTCAATATAAGGTTTTTCAGCTGGAGGATTGGATGTCATCCTGCAACTTCCTATGTATATCAAACTGTCATTTTGAGAAAGACTCCGGGATTGAGTTCTAAAAACGGTATTATCTGGTGGTTGTCTGCTTTTAGAGCTTTCCGATGTCCCCTTCTGCAAGCCTGGGGTGTTAAAAATGGTTATTCGCGTTATACGCGTTGAATCTTTTGTTATTTTGAGTACAGGAAATCCTCCTTTTTTATCATATACTACCAAAGTTCCTTCTGAGAGGCCCGCAAAATCCTTTAAAACTTCGTTTAATATATTTTTTTCTATTTCATACTGGTTATTGCTAATCTTTCTTATCTCCAAAACCACCCGGTGGGGGGCAGAGGAATGAAACCACTTATTAATAAAAGAAGGAAGATGAGGCAAAGGACGTAAACTTAAGAAAGTTATTACAGCTATCCCTAAAACAAATAGCATAATGACTATTAATTGGGAAAAGGTTAAACGCACCGGTTTTTTTCTTCCAAACTGTTTTTTTGTGACACTCTCTAATTTAAATAAGTTATGATTGACTCTCACTATTATATATGTGTTATTATCATCGCATTTTCCCTGTTTTATTGCATTTTCCAGTAAAGATGAGAGCTTCTCATGTACGGTACACAAATCCTCGTAAGCAAGTATCTCAGCAAATTGAGTATGAGAAGCAAAAGATTCCCATACTCCATCTGTACAGAGGAATACCATATCATTTTCTTGAAGTTGTACCTGATTAATTCTAACCGGAATGTTGCTTAACTGTGGATGGAGAGAATATTGTAATTGATTTTTGGCTGGATGCCTGGCTATGTCGTCAATGGATATCTGCTTCTGCTCATACAGCGCCCAAATAAGACTGTCGTCTCTTGTTAACAGAAAAAGACGGGGACTTTTGTCTTTCCCATGAGACAAAGGAGTTATTTTACAATCCCCTTGGGTGCACAGACTATGGGGGACAGGGGTGAACACATACAGACGAGAGTCACCAATCCATGTGTAGTAAAGACTATACTTTTTTTCAGACCTTTTTTCTATTATAGCTGCTACAAGTGTGGTGCCCATATCGCTGCCCATGCTTTTTATGCGATTGAAAGCCTCTTTTAAGGCTGTTTTAAGTATTTCCACTGAATCCTTGTGATAATCTCTGCTAAATACTTCTAAAAAAGTTTCCACTACTGTTCTACTTGCAAGATCGCCGCGTGAATGACCTCCCATGCCATCTGCAACTACTAATAAAACTTTGTCCTCTTTCACCTCCACAGCAAGGGCATCCTCTTGATAGGGCCGCGGCCCTTTATTATGCCTTATGAAGAAATTCTTCTCACATTTACCCATTTGTAAGCTCCTTTCGTATTGTTACTTCAAGCACTCCTTCAAAATCAAGATATCCCTGAAGGTCACTACTAAGGGTTACAAGCGGTCTCAACGTGCTCTTTAACCGTTCTTTATCCAGTCTTACATTCAGTATATTTTTTCCAGGCGTTTCTACTTTATAAAAAGATGGACCATCAATGATTTTTCCAGTCTCTATTTTAGCTGCCTCGGTAAAAATTATTTGAGTCCCCTCCATTGTAGGAAATAAAATTTTTTTACCCTTTTCATATCTAATTGGTTTTATCATCATGGTTGCATCATCAAACTTTAAAGGTAAATTTATCTTAACAGCAAACGGGATAGTAAGTTCCTCTTTAGACGTTTTTGACGACGGCAAATTGTCATTCAACTTTTCATTTGCAATTGATACACTCTTGTTTGTTTCTATAACAAGTGGGGTCACAGTAGCGGAGATGTTTGATTCCCTTAGCGCTCTTTTAAATGCATCTAAAAACTCGTTAGCATCTCCATACCTATTATCAGGGTTCCTATCGGTTGCCTTTTGTAAAACCTTACCTATGGACTCCGGAATTTTTCCTTCTGTAATTAACTCTTTAATAATATCTTCAGCAAAATTAACCGCAAGGGCATTTCCCTGAATGCCCATGAACTCCTTCCAGTTGGGAGTTCCAATCCAAAGTTCAGTAGCTACTATTCCCAGAGAGTACACGTCTATACGGGGATCCCTATGGTATTTTTCCATATTTGTCCAATATGCAGGATCAATATAGCGCTCAGTGCCGACAAGCCCTGTTTTTTGCGTGGTCCCCTGAGAAAATACCTGCTTATAGGTACCAAAATCGCTCAAGACATAATGAACACCCTGAGCCCCTCTGTCCATAATGAGAATATTTTTCTGACTCATGTCCCTGTATACAATCATTTTTCTATGCAAATAAGACAACGCACTTGCAACTTCTCGTATTATTTTAATACGCTCCTGAAGGCTAATATCCGGATAAGTATGCATCAGTGTCTCCACATCTCCCTCTGCAAGCTCCATTATATAATAAGGGATCTCCTTCTTTTTTTTCCCTTTTCCTAAAACAAATGTGCCCGATTCTATAATTCCGATTATCCCAAGATGTGATTGCCTTTGTAAAATGTTTATTTCTTTCTGCAGCATCTTTTCGGATTCCATTAGTTTTGAATCTGTTAAAATGATTCCTGGCTCCACCAGAAGATGAGCTGAGAGAGGCAATTTTAACGCGAAAAACTCATTTGTTTTCGGATTCACTATTTTTAACACATATCCAAAACCTCCTCGCCCGATTACCCCTACGATATGATACAAAACATTATTAAGGGTAATTTCGTCCCACTCAGCAGGAATTAAGTGATAAAAAGGTGGAAGCTCTTTAAGGTCCTGACTTCCGCAGTATATGCATACATCAATCTTGCTGCTGAAAAGCCTTTTACAATTATTACAAAGTTTCATATTTCCCTCCTCTTACTTATAACTCATGTATTTTGCTATCTCCAATATGGTGCCACCCATTAAAAGATAATTCCCTGCCTCCAGCTGCACCTCCATTTTCCCCACTGGAATTCCACTATAGCGAGAGATATTGGTAGGTAATTTATATCCATTTTCTGAAAGATAGCCATCTATATAATATATCTCTTTTCCTTTCTTTATAATCCTTCCATGAGTTCGGGAAATCCAATCATCAGAAGATATCAAAATGTTAGCTTTCTCTCTTCCTATAGTAATTTCAAAATCTTCCCCATCCAGGTCTATAAGAATTGTGGGATATTTAAAATTGGGAATATCATAGAGATTTCTTCCAACCCTTACATTATCGGGAAGGTTTTGTACCTCTACTTCAGTGGTGATAGGCATTATGTGCAACGCAACATACCTGTAGGGTGCCCCACAATAATAGCAGAAACTGTTTCCCGGAGGAATGGATGCATTACAATTGAGGCAGGTATAATTGCCTTCTTCTCTTGGTTGTACTTTTATACCGCTTTCTTCAGACATTAAAATAGGGATTTCAGTGGAGTAGAAATAGGTTTCAATTAAATCCTTTAATTGTGGTCTCTGAGATGGATAAAAAGTTATCGCTCTTCGTATAAAATCTTGAAAAGGTTCATGAATATCCGCAATCCATTCTTCTGTCACACCTGTTCCATCTTCCCAGTATTTTTTTATCAGGGATTTTTTCATACAAAATGGAGGTGGCTCTCCTTTAATAAGAGATGCAATAGTCAACCCAAGCGCATACACATCCTGGAGTTTTTTTGCAGTTTTGATTCTTTCCTGCATCACTTTACCGGGAATATTTATTAAATCAGCTGCAGCTTTTTTTGCTTCTTTTCCCATACTTGGGAAATACTCTGGCGGTATGTAGCACGGCGTACCCGCAAGGACAAGCTCAGAAACACTATCCCTCCAAGATGCTATACCAAAATCAAGTATTACAGGTATTTGCTCCCGTACTCGTATGTTCTCTGGTTTAATATCTCTGTGTGCAATATTAATAGAATGTATCTGCGCAACGGCAAATATCAGTTGTTTTAAATATTCGTCATCTTTCTGTTTTTGATAGTACTCAAGTGCACTTTGTGGTAAATATTCCATCACATAGGCACGATACGAGGTAAGAATTTCATGTATTTTCACGATAAACTGTATATTAAACTCCTTTCTGATTTCGTCAACTTTTATGGCTTCTTTGAAAAATCTTTCAAGTATATAGGGGGCAGTGAAAGAACTCTGTTTAAGCGCATATTCCTCCCTATTTTTTTCCACAAGGTACACCACCCCAAAACCTCCTGCCCCCAGTTTCCTCAAAATTTTATAATCACCTACCCTGTCACTCATTCCAACAGCCCTTCTTTTAATTTAAAGTGGTAACTCTGAACCTCGCCAAGGAAGCGCATCAATACAGTTACTCCACATATTTTTAAAGGTACCAGGCTGTCAGGATTCAAACTCAATAAAAACAATGGTGAACCACTATAGCCAGGAAAGCTTTGAATACTTGTAATGATAAAATCATTTGTGGTGTCATATAAAAAGCCTACATTGTGATTCCTTATACCATTTGGATACCCAATAACTCCCAGGATAGCATTTTCCGGAACCTCACCCATATACACAACCGGTATTTTCTCTACAATCTCTTCGGATAAAACTCCCTTAGGGAACTTTAAAAATGCAATCCCATCCTCTTTCCCATTCCCTCTGATAATTATACGCCGTTTCCAGAGATTAGAAGGGAGAAACATTATTCCCTTTCCATCAAACTTATCCTTGCACTTTTCATCCTCACACGTCCTTTTAATTGCATCATAATCTGTGACCGAATTTATTCCACAAGACATCAAAATCTCAGCAACTGTGTTAGCAAGTGTACGCGCGCTTTTCACATACTCTCTCCCCCCGCCAAGAAAGTTTAATGAATTATCTCCTCCTATAACATGCGAAACAGTAACCGCATAAACATTTCCACTTTGATCTCTTACAAAAAACCCTGTACCCTCACCTATACCTACAGAATCTTTATTTTTTATAATAGATACAATCGGAAAAACAAGTTGCAAATTTTGTAGCTCTTTATCTATAATCGCTATTACACTACGAGCACTATCAAGTATCTCCTTAGGCACAATATTTTTTCTCAAAGAACTGAGTTTATTTATCTCACTTTTCAAGCTGTCTATTTTCTGCCTGTCATAAATACGCCGTTGTTTTTCTCTTTCTAATTCCTCCTGAAGCTTTGCTATTTTCGCATTTAGTTCTGCCAGATACCCACGTTTTTTTGCAATCAGAGTGTCATATTCTTCTATAACCTTCCGCAGGTTTTCAACTTTTGCTTTGAGCTCCCTGTTCTCCGCATAAGATCGTTTTATATAATCCCGGTACGCCTTATCCTGGAGCACACTAACTCCGCCAAAGAACGGCAGCCCCAGAATAGCTATTATTACAAAGAGTTTCATTGTACCCTGTAGTCTTTTAAATTCTTCACCTGCAAACCTGGCTGCCTGGTTAATAGTTTTCAAACTTACTCCGCTCTCCTTCATTGAATAATTAACCTTAAAAGAAGGCCCATATCCCGAAACAAGAGATAAGGTTGAACCACTTGGCACTTCGGCTATGTTCTGATGTGGAACGCCATTTACCGAGAAAGCGTAGTTAAAAGACAATGGCTCATAGTACAACGTTTTGCCAATTACTTTAAGTATGCCATGTTTCCTGCTCACTGCTTTCCACTGAGCTCCTATAGGAACAGTAGCCCAATTGCTATCTCTCCCAAATTTGATTTCTGTATCGGAGAATTCCTTTGAAACACCTTTTTTCCATTCATCAGATATGTCCTCAAGAGGAGTCAACTTGGTTCTAAGAGAAATTGTAGCAGCTTTCAGGGTATTAGCAAGGGTTTGAGTCAAAGCCTGAGATTCAGACATGGGGATACCCTGTAAAGTAGAATTTAAAGAGCGTTTTGAACCCATTTTGAATATAGCAGCAACAAAAGCAAGAAAGAAGAATACAGTGGTATATAAAAGGCCCGCATAGGTATAAAATTCCATGTGAGCAGTAATCGCGTTTAACAGTTCGCCCAAAAGCAAAAGAGAAGCTGCAGCGAGAGTGAAACTTCTGAAGAAAAGAAGTGAGTTTGTAGTGTGTATAAAAATTGTTATGAGCAAAATAACTGCCACTAAAATCACTATCCAGCCATCAAGACGTGAAATTCCCTGTGAAAAATTAGAAATAATCGGGATAAGCGTTGTAGAACTTTTACCGAGAGGATGCGTAAGCGATGCGAACAAACCACTAATCAACACAAGCCAGTTTAAAAATATTCCAAAAGCTCCAAGCAATACAAATAACACAGCAAGCATATTATCCCTCCAGTTGTGTTATAGTAAAGACACCATCTACAGGATAATCATTTTCTGGTAGATATCTTATA
>JALVLE010000418.1 GCA_027033555.1 Caldifarciminota bacterium
GAGGTTATTGAATATTTAAAATGGGTGCGGGAAAATGCAGAAGGAGATGGTGCAATTATATTTGATGATGGGGAAAAGTTTGGTGTCTGGCCTGGAACCTATGATTGGGTTTACAAAAAAGGGTGGTTGAAAAGTTTTATAGAGAGTATTTTGTCATCTGATTTTATTGAACCAGTTACTTATTCAGAATACATTAAAACGCATAAGCCGATGGGCAGGATTTATTTGCCCTCTTCCTCCTATTTTGAAATGGGAGAGTGGTCTTTGCCTGCAAATGTGGCGGTGAGATTTTCAGAGTTTGTGAAAAAGCTTAAAGACATACAATTATTTGAGGAAAACAGAATGTTTGTGAAAGGTGGTATCTGGAAGAATTTTCTTGTAAAGTATTCAGAGGCCAATTTTATGCACAAAAAGATGCTCCTTGTATCCCGATGGGTTGAAGAGTTTAAAGGAAAAAAGAAAAAGGAAGCCGAGAATTTTTTACTTAAAGCTCAGGCCAATGATGCTTACTGGCATGGAGTCTTTGGAGGGTTATATCTTCCACATTTAAGACGGGCAGTATATGAGAACCTCTTAAGAGCCGAGAAAATAGTACAGCGAGACTTGTTGATACGGTACGATATAGATGCAGACGGTTATGACGAAGTATATATGCAAAATGGCAGGATAGGGATTGGAATAACTTCCAGAGATGGAAGTGTATATGAGATTTCTCTTCTTTCTGTAGCCCGCAATCTGCAGGATACCCTAACAAGGAGATTTGAGCATTATCATAAAGACGTAAAAGTAAAAAGTGATATGGAAAATGATACCGGCACAAAATCTATACATGAGCTGGAAAGGTATGTTACTCCGGAGGTAAAAAAGGAGATGGTTTATGATTGGTATGAGAGGAGATCTTTTATATTTCACATTTTACACCCTCACACCAGTGTAGAGGAGTTGAGGTACATGAATTTTGAAGAATATGGGGATTTCGCAAATATGCCTTATACTATGCGGCTTGATAAAAATAGATATGCAGTAAGCCTTCATAGAAATGGCGGAATTTATAAAAATGGCTCAAAAATAGATTATGATATTACAAAGAGAATAGCCCTTGATGGAAATGTTGTGCATTTCAGAATAAGAAGTAAAAAGGAGATAGACGAATTTGCAGGAGGGGTAGAATTCAACCTGCATTTTGTAAAACCTGTATTTGTGGTGGAAAAAAAAGAGTTTGAAGGACAAGAAAGCATGTTTGAAGAGTATGCCAAAAATCTTTTTATAAAAGATGATTTTTTGAATATTAAAGTTGATTTTTTGTGTTCTAAAGAGTGTAAAATCATGCTTTATCCAGTTTACACCCTTTCCCAATCAGAAGCCGGGATGGATATGGTTTATCAGGGAACAAGTGTGGTTTTTGTGTATTCCCTTGGTGAGAAGGAATTCAATATAGCTCTAAAAATGGAGGAAAATAATGCCTGAGATAAGATATGATCCTTTAAGGGTGAGATGGACAATTATAGCAACAGAAAGAGGCAGAAGACCTCATGATTTTAAGGTTCCAAAGGAGGAAAGAAAGAAAGGAGCACTGTGTCCCTTTTGCTATGGACATGAAGATAAAACGCCACCAGAGATTTTTGTTATAACAGATAAAAAAGACAGGCAGCCCAATACGCCTGGATGGAAGGTGAGAGTGGTGCCAAATAAGTTCCCCGCTTTGAGGATTGAAGGAGAATTTAAAAGAGAAGGTGTAGGCATTTTTGATAAAGTAGCAGGCATAGGGGCGCATGAGGTTATTATAGAAACCCCCATACATGATTATCATATGGCAGATAGAAAAGTAAAAGAAATAAGAGATGTGTTGATAGCATACAGAGAAAGAATAAGAGATTTAAGAAGAGATATAAGGTTCCGTTACATTCTTGTCTTTAAAAATCATGGTAGAGAAGCAGGTGCTTCTCTTGAACACCCACATTCCCAGCTCATTGCAACGCCGATGGTACCCACGGTAGTAACCACAGAACTTTCAGCCTCTCAGGAACACTTCAGGAGAAAAGAAAGATGTCTCATGTGTGATATACTTGCTCAAGAGCTCATGTTTGGAGATAGAATCGTGTGGGAAAATGAACACTTTGTAATATGGGAGCCTTATGCTTCCTCATTTCCCTTTGAGACCTGGCTTATTCCCAAAAAGCATAGACATGATTTTGCCCTGTTAAATGACGAGGAGCTTATGCATGTTGCCTATGCGTTGAAACAGATGCTTTACAGGATAAAAGTTGTGTTAAATGATCC
>JALVLE010000419.1 GCA_027033555.1 Caldifarciminota bacterium
TTTCAAAGATTATCCGGGATTGGATATAAAAGGTCTTTCAGTAAAGGGTATCAGGATAGACGGAAAAAACATACTGGATAATGCCAGTTTCAGCCTGGACAATAAGATAGTTTTTATCATCGGAAGGAATGGCAGGGGAAAGAGCGTGTTTTTAAAGAGCATTGTGGGGGTGATTAAAAGAAAGGTGAAGTCATTGAAGTATAACAAAGAGAAGGAGCTAAAAGGATTCAGCGTGCAGGACATATCACCCGACTACATTGTCCTTGTTATGGATGACATAGAGAGGGCCTTCCCAGACTGGATTGGCACAGGCAGTTTGCTGAGGTCACTCGGAATAAAAAATAACTATGAGGAGCGGCCCTTTACAACTTACAGCGGTGGTGAAAGGCAGAGAATTATTATAGAGGAGGTATTACCCCACATACTCAGAGATAAAAGGCAGGTGGTGCTCCTTGATGAACCCTTCTCCAGACTTGATTCAGAGCTCCTTCTGATACTTTTACAGAAAATCCTCACAAAGAACAATAGTTTCATCATTGTTACCCACAATATTATGGCAATAAATAAAATATTCACCAATGTACAGAATAACCTGAAGTCCTTTGATGAAATAAGCCATAGCACAAAAAATGAATTAAATGAACTTAAAGAGTGTGGAAATGGCCTTGAAGATGTGTGCAAATAGAAAAAAAGAAGGAGGTATGTTATGGAGTATATTATAGATTTGCTAAACAGGCCCTATGGAATGGGGGCAGGGGTTCTGCTTATAGCAAGTGTTGTCATCTTTTTCCTGGCGCTTACAGACTGGAGGTGGTTGATTGGATATATTGTTGCCATATTATTGGGAGTGGGCATATCAGCAAGGCTCTTTGATTCAGATTCCACCTTCTGGGGAGAATTCTTCTTCACCCTTTTTATTGCTGCACCTCCTTTTCTGATTTCGGTCCTCTTATTTTTCTTTCCCCCAACATACCAGATATGGACAGGCAAAATAATCTCATCTGCAAGAGACTGGAAGAATAAGAAGATGTGGGCAGCTATAATGCTTGTATGTGCAGTTTTAACAGGCCTTCTTGTTATAGCAGGCATGAGGGAGGTTCTGGGCTATGCCTGAGATAAGATGTAAAAAATGTAAACATGAATTAAAATTAAAAGAGATAGCCTTTTTCTGCCCTGTATGTGGTGCATCCCCCTATGACCTTAAAGTAAAAACCTCACCGAATGATTACTCTCCCCTTATGGATAATGTCGTCCTTTCTGAAGGCAGGAATATAGAAAGAATTGCATGGGAAATTAGTTTACCCGCCAATGCAGAAAAAAAAGTCAGGCTCTTCAATATTGAGTTTGCAGGTGATAATAATGGAAACATTAATGTATATGCCATAAATCCAGTTAATACCACACAGAAAACACAGTATAAAAATCCCATACCATCAGGCCTTGCCAGTATATCATATCTTGTTCTTGCACCTGTGTACCTTTACATATTTGGCCAGGGCGCAGGCGGGCAAGAGATAAAAAGAGTAAACTACCTTTCATGGCTTTATAAGGAAGAGGCAAATGTGGAAAATATAGACGCATACCACCATGCAGGTCTTGCCTCATCCCCATCTATATTCTTTTACAAAAATATCCCATACCTTGTGTATCTAACAGGTCCCACACAAATTACACTATTGCCTGCAGTTAAAAAGAGGATAAATGCAAATAATATTAATTTCCCAGATAACATAGTCTCATTTTGCGGAGACAGAGAGAACCTGTATGTGGTTCTTAATAACGCATATTACAGGGTTGATGTGGAAAATCAAATTCCAGAAGAACAAGAAAATATACCGGCAACCAGGGTACCTCAATATTGCTTTGTGGATGATGCTGATGTTAATATTAGATAAGGAGGGAGACCATGAGTAATGTTTTAATTGGACTTGGCAGCACAGGTGCCAAGGTGGTGAGGTATGCATATGCTTTAAATAAAGAGGCTGAGCTTGGCATAACTTTTGAAGAGATTATCCTTCTTGAGACAAATGAGGGGATAAAAAAAGAGATAAAAACTGCCCTTGAAAACTCGGGGGCTAATTTGCTTACCATGAACCTCACTGAAAATGACCTTAACAATATCCTACAAGACTACAATCTTGGTGGGCTTGTCTCAACTGTTGCAGGTGCAGGGAACAGAAGAGGAGTGGGGCTTGAGGTGTTTAAGCACAAAGAAGGGCAAAATAATAATCAGTTTTCTAATGCCATAAATGGGTTAGTTGGGAACCCAAACATATACAT
>JALVLE010000420.1 GCA_027033555.1 Caldifarciminota bacterium
TATCTGGTAATGTCTCCTTTGTAACTGATAGCTTTTACATACATGAGCTCGCATCACAATCACAGAGTACTATAAAAGTTCCAGTTGAAATACAAGATACTGGTGAATTTGAAATCGGGATAAGAGTCTTTAATTCTGATTTTCTTGATGATACTTTTTACTTTTTCTTTTCAACTTACAAGTACGATTATGTTTTTGACTTTGAAGACTCGCTCAATGGTTTTTATTCTTCAGGAAACTGGCAACGTACCACGTATAGATCATATAGTGGAAGTTACTCTATATGGGATGGGGAAAATGGACATTATGCGAACAATGCAAATGACACTTTTATAACTCCTTGGATATACACCGGTTATGAGCCTGTTCTATCATTTTACATGTGGTATAATGCAACAACATATGGACAGGATGGAATACATGTGTTTTATCTTAATAAAACCGGCACCTGGACTGAGCTGGATTATATTGGCTCAGGAGGAGCA
Organism: Caldifarciminota bacterium; assembly: GCA_027033555.1. Taxonomy (GTDB): domain Bacteria; phylum Hydrothermota; class Hydrothermia; order UBA1063; family CAJXJZ01; genus CAJXJZ01. The sequence continues at coordinate 486 of JALVLE010000420.1, forward strand.
CTTGATAATAAGGAATTTACAACAGGCTGGGCTGAATACTCCTACAAACTAAATGGCCTGGGATATGGGGATTCCACCAAAATAATGTTTGTGCTTACAACAGATGAAAGCGATACTGCAGAAGGATTTTACATTGATAGGCTCAGAGTATTTTCAAGAAACTATATAAAAGTTAAAGAAATCCATTACTCTAATAGAAAAACCATAGCCTTTCCAACTGTAGTCTCGTATGCGTTGCCCATTGTTTTTAACCTGGATGCTGCACCTGTTATTTCTCTGCTGGATATTGGCGGAAGGAAAATTTTTGAAATAAAGGCAAGTAAAAAACATGGCAAAATAATAGTGAATACAGGAAGTATCAGGCCAGGACTTTATTTTGTTAATGTTAAAACACCAAAAACAAATATAATAAAAAAGGTGGTGGTACAAAAATGAATACATTAAAATATAGAAGGCCAAAAGGAACAAGGGATATAATACCAGAAGAATATGAGTTGAGGGAGGTCCTCCTTGCAAAAATTAAAAAATCCATCCGAGCTTATGGATATAAGTTTATAATAACCCCTACATTTGAACATACAGAGCTCTTTATACGTTCCATAGGCGACGCCACCGATATTGTTGAAAAAGAAATGTACACTTTCCAGGACAAAAAGGGTAGAAGTTATACTCTCAGACCTGAAGGTACTGCCCCCGTGATACGAGCTTTTCTTGAAAACAGTATAATGCCGCCCGCAAAATTAGCTTATATAATGAATATGTTCCGCGCAGAAAGACCGCAAAAAGGAAGATACAGGGAATTCTGGCAGGTAGGTGTGGAAGCGATTGGAATAAAAGATCCTCTTATTGATGCAGAAGTTATAGAAATGGGATACAGTATTTTAAAAGAGCTGGGAGCAGAAAAGCTCGTTGTTCTTATAAATTCCATAGGTTCCATTGAAGAGAGACAGGCTTATAAATCAGCTCTTCTTGATTATCTGAATGAGAAAGAACAGGAAGGCACCCTTGAACTATGTAACGATTGCAAAAGGCGAAAGAGCAGAAATCCATTACGTATTCTTGATTGTAAAATTGATGGACCAAAGCTAAAAGACGCGCCTAAACTGAAGGAGTTCCTCTCAAGTGAATCTTTAAAGTACTTTGAGGAAATAAAAACCTACCTTGACAAGTGGAAAGTGAACTACAGGGAAGATCCTACATTAGTAAGGGGTCTTGATTATTACAATCATACTGCGTTTGAAATAGTGTCTGAGAAAATCGGCGTTGAGGACACTTTGCTCGGGGGTGGTAGATATGACTCGCTGGTTGAAGATTTAGGAGGACCGGCCACTCCAGCCATTGGATGGGCCTTTGGACTTGAACGTATAATTAATTATTTCTATCAGATTCCCAGAATTCCGGGACCTTTCTACTTTGTAGCAACAGTAAATGAGTTTTCCAAAGGTTATGCAATCGGACTTCTCAAAAAGATAAGGGAATGGAAAATCCCATCTGATATGACATATGAACCTAAAAGTCTGAAAGCTCAAATGAAAATTGCAGATAGATTGAACGCTGTAAAAGCGGTTATAGTGGGTGAAGATGAGATAAAAGCTCAGAAAGTGCGTGTACGTGACCTTGAAACCGGGAAAGAAATACTCGTACCGGAGAAAGAGCTCATAAAGATATATGAAGAAGAAATGGCCAAACGCAAGGGGAAGGGAATATTATAAAGACCTTCAAAGAAGACTCTTTGCACGTATTTCAGAGAATGCTATTTTTGACATATCCCGTGTAAACAGGCTTTTAG
>JALVLE010000421.1 GCA_027033555.1 Caldifarciminota bacterium
GGTGTATTTTTATCTCGATATGATGAACCTTCCTTACAAGGACGTCGGTGAGAAGATGGAAAGACATGTGGTACTTCTGTATGAGAGCACTCAGATTCATATTGTCTCAGGTGAGGATAATATTGTGTTCATTGCGGATGTTATAGAGGGGGTAGAGGATACACAGGAACTTTTAAAATTTCTCCTTACAGAGGGGGCAAAACCTTTCGGCAACGTGCGATTTAATGAAAACAAAGTTTACATAGGCTATTCCCTGCCTGTTGAGACCCTTGATTTTAACATCTTTGCAACGGTTTTATATCAGTTTTCCATGTATGCCGACTGGCTTGACGATGAAATTAAAAAGAGATTTGGTGGAAAGAGAATAAGCGATATGGTAGAGGGCATAAATAAAGAAACAGAGCAGAAACCCAAAAGGAGAATAGGGTTTAAGTGAAGTAAGTATAGCATCTTATTTTAATTTTTAAGATGCATAGGATAATCCGACAATTACAATATAGTCATTTCTATACAATTTTTTATTGACTACACTGTTTAACTGCATTATAATTTTATCAATGAGGAAATTTCTATTTTTCTTGCTTTTACCCGTATTGCTCAGGGCATCATTTTCTGATGCAGGAGTACTCACCGCACTAATTGAATTAGACCCCATTTTGACTGCCAGAGGGTTTACAGGGTTTACTTCATTTGAAAGCATGACATCTTCTTATAGCAACCCTGCTCTTCTGGCTCTTAAAGGCACGTATATTACGTACATAAACGAACAGTGTAAGATTCCTCTTGATTACATCTATACATTCATATCTCCCATACCCAGGCAACCTCCCTGGCTATCAAGTCTTTTGAAGGATATGCGTGTATATTACTATGAATACGCGCTAAGGCCATTTTCGGAAAAACTGTGGAGATTTTCTCCACCTGTTGTATCTTTTTACAGGTTTAAGGGGGTGTATGGCAAATTTGATGCATACAGCTTTGGTGGAGAATACCTCGGCTCCTGGGTAAAGTATGATGAAATCAAGGCTATTGGTGCTGCCACATCTATAGACTCAATGATCCTAATTGGGTTTAAAGTAAAGTATTTTGATTCATTTATAATACCCGAGGATATAGCTGAAAAATTTTTAGGAGAAAAAGGCGGACGCTCAACAGGTTTCTGGTATGACGCAGGAGGAATATTTAATACACAAATGGGCATTCGTTATGGAGTGAGTTTGCTTAACTATGGAGACTCTGTTAAATATTTTTCTCATGAAAGATACCTTCCTCCAACGATCATACGCCAGGAAATATCTTTTAATACCTACGATTTTGTCAACTTCCTAAGTCAAATAATTGACGATGATAAATTACCAAGACTAAATCACATTCTTGGATTTTCTTATTCTAAAGGTATCTGGAGTGATATAGTGGGGCAAGAACACGAATTATGGAAGGGCCGTGGGTATGAGTTAAATTTATTAAATACTTTCTTTATAAGGAAAGGCTTTTTTGATGACAGAGTGGGTTCAAGAACAGGTAAAACTGGTGGATTTGGATTTAGGGTGGGCAATATAATGTACAATTTTGCAAATGACAACGCGATTTATAGTTTTCCACAGGATAAAAACTGGAGAGTGTCTTTAACCATTACGGATGATACTACTGCAATCAAACCTCTTCAAAAATTGATTGGCAGGGAAAATACAGCGGTGCTTATGGGCGTTCTCGCACCGGGTGGTGGGCATTTTGTTATCGGAAAGAAATACAGGGGAACGCTGTTTTTTGCCCTGACAAACCTGCTCATAAAAGCTGCTGAAAAAAATAAAGGACTTGCCCAAATTGCCCTTGCAACAGCAGGCGTAGGAGTGTATCTGGGTTCACTTTTTGACCTTGATAGGTATCTACCTAAAAATACCCACAAGTAATCGTTTTTCCTTTCAATGATGTATTATGCCATCAGTGTAGCTCTGTGCTGTTATTTTCGTGATATTGATACTTCCCGAATTTTTGATTTTGATCTCTTTGTTTTGAGTAAACATTGTCCCTTTTAGATAATTATTTTTGAAAAATAGCGAATACTTGACAGATCCCCCCCCCTTATAATAGTTACAGGACATGGGGAGTAGTGTATACCTGGGTTTAAGAAATAAAAAATGGATTTAAGTTTATTCCGGAAGAAAAAGAAATACTTGAGCTTTTTAGTATAAAACAACTGGGAATTATACTGTCCGAAAAATGTCCTTTAAAATGTAAATATTGTTATGCTTTTTCTAAAAGAAGTAAA
>JALVLE010000422.1 GCA_027033555.1 Caldifarciminota bacterium
CCTCTTTTATAGTGTCTATCACATAGGCCTGTTCCTGTACACCTCTTATGTCTATCCTGTATCTCCTGTTATTTATTTTCACGTATGCAAAATTGTGTTTTTTTAGCACAGGAAGCTTTTTCAAAAGATGCCCATTTTCATCCATAACTTTATAATATGGACTAAAATAAACTGTATCTTTTATTCTTGCACGAGAAGGGATCCTGTAAATTGATGCATAAGGGTCTTTCTTCTTCTTCCCCTTTATATAGACCAGATCAAAGTTTTTAATGTTATAATTGTCCAGAGAAGTGGTAATAAGCACCACAGGTTTATTTTTGAAATCATCAACAAGATGCACGTTTTTTTTCAATGACTTATGTATGCTGAGAAACTCTTCTGCTTCTCTGTTATGATAGAGATATATCTGTTTTTTATGCTCTTTTATATCCGGGAAGGGAAAATTAAACAGCAAAAACAACAGCAAAAGAGCCGATAAAAAGCGTAAAAGCATTAAGATCAGCCTTTAATAACAGCAAGGGGAACGAGTTTCACCACTTTCTTTGCAAGTCCTCCTTTTTCCATTGTATTTGCAACCATTTCTACATCTTTATAGGCATCCGGGACCTCCTCTCTGGCAGTTTCAACAGATGCAGCCTTGAGAATAATGCCTCTTTCTCTTAGTTCCTTAAAAATATTCCTCCCCTGGGTAACCTTTTTGGCTTTCTTTCTTGAAAGCACCCTTCCTGCTCCGTGGGCAGAGCTACCAAATGTCTCATCCATCGCCCTGTGTGTACCGACAAGAATAAAGGACATACTCCCCATATCGCCTGGCAAAAGTACAGGTTGCCCTGTATGACGATAAACCTCTGGTAAAGCAGGGTGTCCTTTTGGGAAAGCACGGGTTGCTCCCTTTCTATGCACTACTACCTTCACCTTTTTGCCATTCACAGTATGCTCTTCTATTTTTGCTATGTTATGAGCCACATCATATACAAGATGCATTCCAAGTTCTTCAGCGCTCTTGCCAAAGACTTTTTCAAAACTTTCTCTTACCCAGTAAGTTATAAGTTGACGGTTGTTCCATGCAAAGTTGGCCGCAGCCGCCATAGCTCCAAAATATTTTCTTCCCTCTTCAGACTGGATAGGAACTGAGGCGAGCTGCCTGTCAGGCACATCAATCCCATATTTGGGCATTGCCCTTAGTATTATTTTAATATAGTCATCACAAATCTGATGTCCAAATCCACGTGAACCTGTATGAATCATTACTGTAACCGCGTCTTTCCTTAGTCCAAAAGCCTGTGCAAGCTTCTCGTCATATACCTCAGCTACCCTTTGTATTTCAAGAAAATGATTGCCTGCTCCAAGGGAACCAAGCTGCGGGAGTCCTCTTTCAACAGCCCTCTGGGAAACATAATCCGGATTTGCCCCCTCCAGTCTTCCATACTCCTCTGTACGTTCCACATCCTCTTCAAAACCATATCCCTTTTCTACAGCCCACCTTGAACCCTTTACGACCAATTCCTCAAGCTCTTTTCTGGATACCCGGATCTTACCTTTACTCCCCACTCCACATGGGACGTTCTTAAAAATTGTATTCGTTAGCTTTTCCAGATATGGCTTTACCTCCTTTACCTGTAAATTGGTTCTTACTATACGCACGCCACAATTTATATCATACCCAACACCTCCAGGGGATATGATACCGGTCTCGTAATCAAAAGCTGCAACCCCGCCAATAGGGAATCCATACCCCCAGTGAATATCAGGCATTGCAAGGGAATATTTCAAAATTCCCGGAAGCATTGCAACGTTAACAAGCTGTGCAAGTGCGTTGTCCTTTATAATCGCTGGGATCATTTCGGAAGAAGCAATAAGCCTTGCAGGAACACGCATCCTGCTATCAAAATCCTTTGGTATCTCCCACCTTACACTGTCTATTTTACGTAAAACTTTTTCCCAATCCATGGCTCAATTCAGGGTTATAATGATTGGCTTTTTTATATAAAGTGCCGCCACCTGTCCAAGGACCCCAACAAGGGTTCCAGCCTGAGGCATGGAAGCGTTTAATCTTCCATACACCGAGGCTATCTGAATAACATACTGGCCTCTTTCAAGTTCATCCTTAGAAATACTGAAAACAGTGTCACGAGTTGTGTTTTTAAGCACAAGGGAAGGTGACCCTCCTGCTGTATCAACCTTGTATGCCAGAACAAGATAAGCACATGCATTTTTGCTGGGTGCCCATGCAAGGTCAATGGATGAGATTGAATCATACATAAAGGC
>JALVLE010000423.1 GCA_027033555.1 Caldifarciminota bacterium
CTTTTTAAGAGCCCCAATGGAGATACGGAGTTATTTCAGGACAACCAATTGGATGGAGAGGTTATTTAAAGAGTTAAAAGATTACTTGCGAGTGAGAGGATTTTTACAGAATGAGATAAGTGCGGAGAAATTTTTATACGTATTCTTTAAGGAAAAGAGCGAGAGATATGAGAATCGCAGTTTAAGGTATTCGGATACTGTCATCAATTTTCTTTCTTCCCTTGAAAATGGAGGTGCTTTATGATTGACACAATTAACTTGACACCACCTGATAAATAGTCATACTATAAAATCAGGCTTTAAATTCCATCAACAAAAGTAAATAATCCAGCTGTTCTTTTGACCGAACCTGAATAAAGTCGTAAAATTTATCTGCAATTATGCAACCTTTATATAAATATTTATACATAACTGCTTCAGAGAGAAGGAGGATTCTATGGACTTAAGACAGGCATTTGTGGAATTATTGCGCAGAGCCTCTACAGACCTTGCTCCTGATGTGGAGCAGGCACTAAAAGAAGCCTATGAGAGAGAAGACGAAGGCACTCCTGCAAAAGCTGTACTGAGGACAATACTGCAAAACGTGGAAATTGCAAGGAAAAATAGTATTCCTATGTGTCAGGATACAGGATCCCTTATTTTTTACATTGATATGCCAGAGGGAGAGAAGGAGAGCTACTATAAGGAAATTATAAAAGAAGCCGCCAAAATAGCCACAGAGAAACAGTATCTGAGACCCAATGCTGTAAATCCAATAACCGGTAAAAACTCAGGGAACAATATAGGTAAAAATGCCCCGTATTTTCATATCTCAAGATGGGACAAAGATGAAATTCGTGTAAGGCTCCTTTTAAAAGGTGGAGGCAGTGAGAACGTGGGAACACAGTACAAACTCCCTCATGCTCCTTTGAAAGCCGGTAGAGACCTTGAAGGAGTGAGGAAGGTGATTATAGACGCAGTTTTCAAAGCACAGGGACTGGGATGTGCACCCGGGATTATAGGCGTGGGTATAGGAGGAGATAGAACCACTTCATATGCCCTTTCAAAGGAACAGTTCTTCAGAAGAATAGGCGAAAGACATCCGGAAAAAATTATTGCAGATTTTGAGTTGAGACTAAAAGAAGACCTGAATAAATTAAATATAGGGCCCATGGGATTTGGTGGGAAAACCACAGTTTTAGACGTCTTTGTTGATTACCAACACAGACACCCTGCGACATTTTTCGTGGCAATAAGTTATAATTGCTGGGCTTTTAGAAGAAAAACCATGGTTATCAAAAATGGGGAGGTCACCTATTATGATTAAACTCAAAGTACCCATAAGCGAAGAAGAAATCAGGAAATTAAAGGTAGGAGATGAAGTTTTGTTGTCTGGAATTATTGTGACAGCACGTGACCAGGCCCATAAACTCATGGTTGAAGAAAAACCGGATTTCATAAGACCATACCTAAAGGAATCGGTGATATACCATTGTGGCCCTATAGTAAGAAAAAATCCTGACGGCACATGGACTTTTGTTTCTGCAGGCCCAACAACTTCCATAAGAGAAGAACCATACCAGGCAGAGGTAATATGTGAATATAATGTACGTGGTGTAATTGGAAAAGGAGGGATGAGGGAGAAAACCCTCCAAGCTCTTAAAGAATGTGGAGCTGTGTATTTTCATGCCGTGGGAGGGGCGGGTGCCCTTATCGCAAATTCGGTGAAGAGAGTTGTTGATGTTTTTAAACTTGAAGAATTTGGGACACCTGAAGCGTTCTGGGTAATAGAGGTGGAAGACCTTCCTCTTGTTGTTACCATGGATTCCCACGGCAACAGCCTGCATGAAAAAATTCTTAAAGAATCTGAAGAGAGGGCAAAAGAGCTTCTGGGACTTAAATAATGCCCGTGCAAGATGGGTGAATGATTAAAGGCATTTTCGTAGATTTTGGAAATACACTTGTAAGAGATGATGCTGATAAAAAGTTGCATGTTCTTATTGCCAAGGAAATTAAGAAAAGATACGAATTACCTGAGGAGCCTAAAAAGATAAATGATTTTCTTTCTTCTTTTGTCAAAGGAGGGCTTGTTAATTCCCATATTAAATGGCCAGGGCTTTTGAACCTTTATACACAGGCCTTTGCCCTTCTTTTGAATGTACATGGGAAAGAAGCATCTTTAGAAGATATTCAGTACTTTAAAGGCCTTTTTCTTGATTTTCACACAAAATACTCAGTTTTGTACGAAGATGCAGTGGAGACACTTAATG
>JALVLE010000424.1 GCA_027033555.1 Caldifarciminota bacterium
GGGTAATCATAGGTGACAACAACACAATAAGAGAATATGCAAACATTCACAGAGCAACAGGTGAAGGAAAAGCCACCATTATCGGGAACAATAATTACCTTATGGGGTTTGTACATCTTGCCCACAATGTGAAAGTGGGTTCAAACGTTATAATCGTCAATACAACAGGTCTTGCCGGGTATGTTGAAGTGGAAGACCACGCCTACGTATCAGGTCTTGTGGGAGTCCATCAATTCGTAAGGATTGGGGCATATTCAATTGTTGGAGGCGTATCTGCAGTGGCACAGGACGTTCCACCATACATGCTTGTAAGGGGAGTTCCTGCATCTGTTTATGGATTGAATTTAGTTGGTTTAAGGCGCAAGGGTTTTTCCAATGAGAGAATCAAACCCATAAGAGAGGCTTTCAGGATACTGTATCAGAAAGGATATCCAACAGATAAGGCAGTTGAGATTTTAAAGAAGGAGTACGGTGAAAACAAAGACATTGCTTATTTAATTGAATTCATTGAAAAATCAAAACGCGGAATTATCAAAAAGGTAGGTTCTAAATGAAAAAAGTGAGGGCAGGAGTCGTTGGAGTGGGTTATCTTGGGCAGCATCATGCAAGAGTGCTGAGTATTCTGGAAAACGTGGAACTTGTTGGGGTTTATGACATTGATGAAAAAAGGGCACAGGAAATTGCCAGAAAATACAGAACAAAAGCATTTCCCTCTTTTGAGGCACTTTTAGATGAAGTGGAGGCCATGGTGTGCGCGGTGCCCACAGAACACCATTTTGATGTGGGCAGAGCCATACTGGACGCAAAAAAACACCTTCTTATGGAAAAACCCGTGGCAAAAACATACAAAGAAGCATCAGAACTTGTGAAAATAGCACGGGAAAATAACGTTAAATTTCAGGTGGGGCATATAGAAAGATTTAATCCTGCAACGCAGGTGGCATCAAAACACGTGGAAGAGCCAAAATACATAGAATCCCAGAGAATCTCTGTTTTTAATCCAAGAGGCACGGATGTTGACGTGGTGCTTGATTTAATGATTCACGATATAGATCTTGTTCTCAAATTCATGAAGAAATGGCCTGTTGATATTAAAGCAGCCGGAATAGAGGTTCTCACAGACAAAATTGACATGGCTAATGCAAGGCTTGAGTTTGACGAAGGAGAGGTGGTTAACCTCACAGTCTCGCGCGTATCAATGGTAAAAAAGAGAAAAATGAGGATTTTCCAGCCATACGCCTACATAGGCATAGATTTTATGCGTCAGGACATATCCATTTACAGAAAAGAGCAAACAGGGGAAATACTACCCTACTTCCCTCCTATACACAGAAAAGAGCCGCTCCTTCTGGAACTTGCCTCGTTTATAGAAAGCATAATAGAGGACAGAGAACCAGAGTGCACAGGAGAGGACGGAGCAAAAGCAGTAAAACTCGCAGAGGAGATTACAAAGAGTATTAAGAAGAGACTAAAACTCCACAGGGGATAATGCCCCGATTTAAGTTAGTTTCAAAATACAAACCAACAGGCGACCAGCCCAAAGCCATAGAAGAACTGGTAAGAGGCATTAAAGAGGGCAGAAAATTTCAGGTGCTTTTGGGCGTTACAGGTTCAGGCAAAACCTTTACCATAGCCAACGTTATTGAACGGGTACAAAAACCAACTTTAATAATATCTCACAATAAGACCCTTGCAGCGCAGTTGTATGGAGAATTAAAGGAATTCTTTCCAGAAAACGCCGTTGAATACTTTATCTCATACTATGACTATTACCAGCCAGAGGCATACATTCCACAAACAGACACATACATAGCAAAAGACGCAGATATCAATGAGAACATAGAGAGGCTGAGACTGAGAGCCACCACGGCCCTGCTTGAGCGAAGAGATGTCATTATCGTTGCCTCAGTCTCTGCTATTTACGCCCTTGGAGAACCTGAAGAAATCAAGAAATTCTTTATGAAAATTGAAAAAGGCGAGGAACTCTCAAGAGACTTTGTCCTTGAGAAACTCATTGAAATGCAGTATAGAAGGAACGACGTATCCCCTGAGCCCGGAACATTTATGGTAAGAGGAGACACCATTCAGATAATTCCACCTTACAGGGACAGGGGTTTAAGAATTGAGTTCTTTGGTGATGAAATTGACAGAATAGTGGAATTTGATCCTGTAACAAAAACAAAAAAGGGTGAAAGAGACCTCGTGTATATATACCCTGCAACCCACTGGCTCACATCAAGG
>JALVLE010000425.1 GCA_027033555.1 Caldifarciminota bacterium
ACCATCCATAATATCAACAGAAAAAAGAAAACCAGGGTGGGTCTTTTTACTCTCTACAAGAGTAAACTCCTTATTCAAATACTCCGCAAGCCCATCCAGCACCCCTTTTATATCATAAAAGTCAAATCTCCTTCTTTTTTCGTACCATACCCTGCCTGTGAATCCACCTACAAACACACCAAGATGCAAAGGCTCTTTGAAAGGGGTATTGTCGCCTTTCTCCCCGATAAAAATTCTGCCAATTTCAAACAGTTTCACATCATCGTTGCCGTAGCGGATATTAAGAGCACCAGCCCTTAATAGACCAGGAATAAGGGAAGTCCTCATCAGCCTCATATCTGGTGACAATGGATTGGCTATTTCTACATACGGCACGGAGGAAAAAAGATGATGCTCCTCCAAAGAGATAAACTCAGTATTTTTAACCTCGTAAAAACCGCCGGACAACAAATACCCTCTCAGATAAAATAGAAAATCAAAAGGCAGGTCTCCAGGATGATTGTCAGGCACATGTATTCTATCTGTTACCCAGTCGTAACCGTGTAATCTAAGGTACTCCTCTGCAATATCCGCTTCACCCTCTATATCTCTTCTTCTTGAAGGAATACGAACCTCATATGTACCATTCCCAATCTCTTCGTAAGAAAAATCAAACCTATCCAAAAGGTCTTTTATTTTTTCATCTGCTATTTTCTCCCCAATGAGGCTGGAAATCCTTTCAAATCGCACTCTAATTTTCCGTTCTCCCAGCTCCTTAAGCCTTATATCCACAAGCTGCGAAACCCTGCCACCTGCAACCTCCTGAATCAGTCTTGCCGCCCTGCTTGATGCCATAGGAGGAATACACGGGTCTGCACCTTTCATAAAGCGGATACCTGACTCAGTTCTTAGACCATACTTAAACACACTTTTTGCCACAGTCGCGGCATCAAAATATGCACTTTCAAGGAAAATAGAAGTGGTATCATCATTTACAGAAGACTCTTCCCCTCCAATTATCCCTGCTATTGCAATAGGCTTTCGGGAATCGGCTATAATGAGGGTATCCTCAGTCAAGAGATATTCTTTGCCATCAAGGGCAAGGATTTTTTCGTCTTTTTTGGCTTTCCTTACTATAATCTCATCAATCTTATTCAGGTCAAAGGCATGAAGAGGATGTCCAAGCTCTAAAAGCACGTAATTTGTAACATCAACCACATTAGAAATGGGCCTTATACCTGAGAGATAGAGTTTTCTTCGCATCCAGAAAGGGGAGTCAAAAACCTTCACATTCAGAATAACACGACCGGTGTACCTCGGGCATCCTTCAGGATCAGCTATCTGTATGTAAGGAATATCCATCCTTTCCTCTTCCACACCATAAGGTGGAATATGCACCTTCTCCTTGTAAAAAGCACCAAGCTCCGCTGCTATTCCAAGATAGCCAAGTAGATCCGGCCTATTGGGAGTGATGTAAAGATCATACAGATAATCGTTAAGGCCAAGATATTCAACAGGTGATGTGTTCAAATCCACACCCTCTGGGAAGAATACAGTTTCAGACCTATCTTCAAGTCCAAGATCCTCAAGGGAAACTATATTGCCTTCTGATAAGACACCCTTTATATCCTTTTTATCAACAATCCCGCCTGAGAGCCGGGTACCCGGAGTGGCAACAAACACAAATTTTCCCTTTTCAAGCCCCTTTGAACCTGACACACACCTTAGTGTTCCGTCCTTAAGTCTTAAATGAACTACCTTATAGTGAGGATCAGCAGGGTGATCTTTAACTTCTTCAATTACAGCTGTTTTGAGACCCGAAAGACCTTCTTTTAAATCCCGGGCCTCCTCTACCTCCATACCAAGGTGAGTAAAAACATCAATCAACTCTTCTGGAGAAACCTTTATGTCAATATACTCTTTCAGCCAGTTGTAAAGTACCTTCATTGCTACGCCTTAAATTGTCTCAAAAACTTAAGATTATTTTCAAAAAACAGCCTTATGTCTTTTATGCCATACTTTATCATAGCTATTCGCTCCACCCCCATTCCAAAAGCAAAGCCGGTATATTCCTCCGGGTCAATCCCTACATTCTTTAACACCCGTGGATGCACCATACCACAACCCAATATTTCCAGCCATTCACCTTTCCACTTTAAATAAACCTCCGCACTTGGCTCTGTAAATGGGAAAAACATGGGCAAGAACTTCACCTCAGTGCCTTTTCCAAAAAGTTCATACACAAAATGCATAAT
>JALVLE010000426.1 GCA_027033555.1 Caldifarciminota bacterium
TTGCTATATTATCTACAGTTTCTATAAATCCCTTTTTCTCAAGTTCTTGCCATTTATGGAAGTTATTTTGCTTAACCTTGTTAAAATGCTCAACACCATTTGAAAGCATATCAAGAAGTACCAAGTTTTCCTCAATGAATGAATAATCTATTTTGATAGGGACAGGAGGAATTTTTATAAGTTCCTCAGAATCTTCAAATATATACACAAGATCGCAATTGAAAACCGAAGCCATAATTGTCATAATAGGTGTAATAACCTTGTATCCACCAGTAATATTAAAAATAACATTGTTTGAATAATAACTCTGCAAAGTTTTATCTACAAAATTTATCAGATTATGCACTCCTTCTGTCCTAAATTTCCCAGAATCTTTTACTTGCAAAGATACAATTCGTTTTCTTTCTCTAAAGGATAAACCCTGTAAATTTCCACGTTTTATCACACTTTCTATTAAATCCGCTGCTATATTTGAAAGGATAGTATCAGATGTCATCAAAATAACATCTATATCATCCTTATATGTTTCGCGAATTGTTTCTAAGCTTCTTAATTCAGCGGAATGTTCCGGATGTTCACTAATCCATTTACCAACAATTTTTTTGATTTTTTCTACCCTTTTTAAATAATCCTTACTTTTTTCATATTCAACTCCCTTTAGCTTTCTAAAATCCTCACTTAATTTATTTATAAAATTTCTGTATTTATTTTTCTCCTTATCCATAAAATTCTCAAAAATTGAAGTCCCAACAGTAGTTATTACAGTTTTCATTTTACTTGCTCCTTTCCAATTAATCCTATTCCAAATCCCTGTTTAGCATAATTTTTAAATTTACCTTGAAGCCAGCTCTTACCGTGAAAGTTTTGCAATCTTGTTAAGTCGCCCTCCATAATTTTGAAATAATAAACACTGCCACATGGCACAGCCTTAAGGGAAGGTTTAGGCATTCTCTTCTTTATATCATATCCGTGAATTGCTATTGGTCTCCCCATACTAACAGCAATTAATTTCATGTGAACGCCTTCAAATTCTCCCTCCCAAGTTGTTTCATCGATCCAATCAGGAATCCATCCTTTTTTAAAAATAGCAGGTGTAATGAATACCAACTTAATTATATTTGTGTCATTTAAATCCGGCATATCCGGGTAAATTTTATAATCATCCTTTATTACTCTGAATCTTGATGCTTTACCTTCCCCTCCCAATTTCAGGATTCCCTCATCCGGTAATTCTAATCCTGTGAAATCAATTAAGAACCCACAATTAGATTTGAATCTTAAAAGGTCGTAAGTGTATAAAGCTCCTTCATCAGAGGTATGTGTAGTATTAATCCTCTGTAATCCTATCTTTGGTTCGGTAGTGATAATTTCAGATGCATCAATTAATAGAATCTCCTCTTCGTTTCTAAGATATTCCTCAAGGGATTCCAGAGAATAAAAGCAATTTTCGGGTCTTTCAAAATTCTCTTTTTTGTTTATCAAATAGTACTCCAAAGGATAGTTGGAATATCCCAGACTTCCTCGTTGCTGAAGGTCAAGAATAAATGCATCACCGCATTCACCATTTTCTGTAACCACATCATTTGGCGTGTTAAAATAAATCCACTCTTCACAGTAAATAGAGATTAAGTTTATTTCCAAGTTTTTAGTGGGGTCGTCAGGGGTATGTGCCAATTCAATCTCATCTGGATGACGAGAAAAATAGAGAGTTCTCAAAGCGCCGTAAAAAACAGATGGTAGAGGAGGGAACTGAACACCAGTATATGTATCCTGGCCCTTTCTAAAAGGATGTCCACTCCTGAAGAAAAGCGTGTCAAATGGTTCTATTTTGATCTTCATGGTATCTTCTCCTTTCAATGAAATCTAAAATCAACAAAAAATTGACAAAATTCTCGGCTCTTTCATATTCCTTAACTAATAAATCCTCCGTTGAAAGTTCCCAAATGTTTATCAAATTTTCGCTGATAGAATTGATGTTTTCTGACTTCCTATCTTCAAAACTGTGTTGTGATTCATCTGGTTTCCGCTTGAAAGTAAATGACCTTTCAATAAGCCTTTTTAATTCGGTAAATATCATATTTTCAATCAGGTAAATATCAATGTTTTCGTTTTCTTGAATAAATGGCAAAAATTCTCTTGAAAGCTGGTTAATAAACCTGCTGGATAGTTTTGCATATTCATAATTAACGCTTTCAAAAAGATTTAGAACACTTCCAGACATTGTAGCCCCATCGCTTAGCGACCATTTAATAATTGCTTTAGTTATCTCTCCTGAATGGCGTAACACTGCCAATCCGACCCTGTTTCTCCCAATATTTTTAGCCTCCTTTTCCATGGTAAACGCCCATTCTAATGCTTTTGCAAGAGGTGTTTTGTAATGTGCGATAACGACACCGGCTGATGCTGTTGAGTTCTTTCCTTCATTTAGTTCAAATCCTAACTTGGAAAAATCAGGATAATTTGAAATGAGTTTCCCAAGTATCGGAAATAGATAATTAAGGTTCACAAGAGCAAGAATATCGTCACCTCCAGCATACACTACATGACCTTTATCATTTGAAATAATCTCTGTCACACTCTCAGCGAATTTGATAAGTTCTTTGGACATCTGTTCCTGGAAGTCTTTTAATTCAGACTTATTTGCGAGGTAACCTCCTGAAAGCCACTTTCCCATGTGGTCACCATCAAAGGTAATGACAGCATAATAAGATGAGGGAGCCCCAACTTTATCATAAGCTTTTTTCAGTTCCCTTTTGGATAGATCAAAAGATTGGCTTCCTTTCCAATATCCCCATTTTTTTAAATATTTTTCATTCAGATTATCTTTGAAGAACAGTTCTTCATCAAATTGCTGGTTGAAAAATTTCTTATATTCATCTTCAAAATTGGTATTCCAGTTTTTCAAGTTTCTAAGCCAGTCAAGAAGAGCAATCTTAGCAGTAGAAGGAACAGAATCGTTTTTTGATTTCTGATAGTAAAATCTCTTCATAAAATCTAATGCACAAAGCCTCTCTCCTTCTCTCATATAAACTATTGGGACATCAAGTTCCACAAGATTATCATTAAAAAATTCAACCATTTCTTTCTCTTTCGTTGTTATATGCAAGCTGGGTTTAATAACAACCTTGTTCTTTTCTCCTTTTCTAACAAATAAAGCTATGTTCTCACCACACACAGAACATTTCTCCCCGATTATCCCTTCGTTACCACCCAATTGTGAAAACGCCCTCAAATTTTTGGTAGCATTGAAACTTTCATTAAGCTGTGCGAATTTCTTATAGTAGTCACCCTCGTCCTCAAATGGCATGGCTGCCCAAAAATAATCAAAATAGTCAATTATCTGATCATAAAACCATTTTGGGGGTTTGTCAGTTGGAACATCTTTCAACATGTCCTCTGCAAGCTGTTCTAAGTATCTTTTCGCCTCCTCCGTTACAGATTTCCCAAAATCATCAATATCATCACATTTCACAACAGCAGTAAATTGATTAGGTAGAGAATGAGACTTCTCATAGATGGAAATGCAAGGAAAGATAATCCTGCCACTTCCTCCTACAAATTCCATCAGATGTTTCATTAATTCAGACAATATTTCGCTCCCACTGTAAAGATCACCGGCTTTTCTTGCCTTTAATATAAATTTTTGCACAGGTGATATTGAAAATGTGAATAAATATTGACCCATTTCATACCTCCTTCAATGACATGATTGCATTCAAAAATTTGTCTATTGCACTGCTATTTTTTTGTATTGAGTGAGGTGGATATGCATGTAACTTTGTAACCACTATATAGTAACTTTCTCCCAATCTGATGGTAGATACATAGACAGGCGAGGCAAACCTGGGCTCACCAGAACCAATTATGTCATGATTTGCATAATTATGAGTTACTTCACCTACTTTTTTGAGTAGTTCATCAAAACTCTTAAATTGATTAGAATTAAATAAAACTTCCTCTATCCATGGATATTTAAGTTCTCCCTTATTTTTCCTCTTTATAGTCAAGTTGTTTGTTTCAAAAGTATTCCCTCCACTTAAAGAGTTCATAGCATGTGCTAAAAATTTAATTACTTCTCCTAATGAATTGTATTGGAAATTTGAACAATAGATACTCCCAAATCCTCTCCTTGAGCGCTTACCAAATCCACCAAGAATAATACTTGTCTCAAATACTTTTGTCACAAAATCTTGTATTATCTGTTTTTGTGTTTTGAAAATAATATCAAATGATGAATTCACATAAATAGAAGGGAGTTTAAATCCTTTAACACAAATCCCTTTCTTCTTTCCTTTACCACTACAAGACGGAAGATAGGGACATTTATCGTCACCTGTATGATGCGGTAGAGGTTTATATCTTTGGATAAGTATCTCTCTTTTTATTACGTTAATATTAAATTTACTTTTCCCTGACGATTCAGAAGTACCCCCAAAAATTGAACTCTCAACATCTCTCAGTTTATCCATGTTATTATAGTGTTGGACTGCTCTCCACCAGAACCTCATCATGCCTTTAAACTCTGATGGCCTCAACTCTGGAGTTGAGTCATCAGCCCCGTACATAAACAATGGAGTGGTAACTTCACACTGAAAGTTTATGCTGTGCATAAAATTAGCTCCTTTTTAATTTTGTTAAAGTTTTGATGTGGAGTGCCCCGTCATTTTGCAGGGTTGAAACCCGGACAAATTGTTCTTTGGATGTGTGGAGCGCATGGAAATAATGTTGAGAAAATGTGCTACTCGCTTTCATAATAAAATTATAAAGGACGGTTGTTTAAAAGTCAAGCAAAATATTTTTTAAAAATATGTTGATATGACGCACATGGAGTCTGGTATGCTGAAGAGTTTGGGAACCATCTATGGTATCTCTATTTATCCTCCGATTTTAGATAATTTTTTAAGGCATCTGTGAAAATTTTGAGAATTGTTTCCCCTTTTGTACCTGCTTTAATTGATTGTTCCACAAGTTCAAGGAATTCAGCTTCTAAAGATGTGTAATTTTCTATTTTCCATTTGTATATTTGAAAGATGTTTCCCAAAAATGGCACGTATCGGGTGTTTTCTTCTGTGTCTTTCAGATTCTTTGCAAGTTCAATTGTGTTTAAAATGGTATAACCCATACGCAACCAGAAATTTATAGCTCTTCTGTCCTGAGGTAAAACCATCAAATATGCATAATCATCATGTGTTTTAACGTATTCTTCTGCCTTCCTGACAAGAGACCTACCAACTCCTTTCAGGCGGTATTCAGGTTTTACATACAGCTCTTCAAACCAGAAGATTCCATCACGTTGTGAAATACGGATGAACCCGACTTCGTTATTAAGCATTTCGGCTATAAAGAATTTGTCTTTTGATATGTGTTGTTCTATTTCCTGTATATACTTTTCTTTGCTGTAGGTTTTTAATCCCTGGCGAGAGCGAAGTTCATTGTAAAACCCTGCATATAATTCTGCTAACTTTGCCACATCTTCAGTTTTACATTCTCTTATTCTCATGTTGTTAACTCCTTTCAAATAAAAATAGTAGGCCTATTATAAAAATAGGGTTCAGTGCATGCAGGCTTGAATTTTTGAATTTTATAATGCCTTATTGGCCTGGAAAAAATCATCAGAAGAAAAGATGGACGATTGTAAGGGTAAAAAGGGCAATTGTCCCTGTGTTTATAATCGCAATTATAGATGCCATGAGTACATCCTGTGAAAGTCGCTGTGTGGAGAATCCTGCAATTTCCTTAAATGATTTTCCTATTTCGCCTAATTTTGCCAGGGCAATATACAAAAGTATAAGTTGTAATATGGACCAGGTTATTGGACCCACACGAAATGTTTCTTTCCCAGCAATAGCCGGGTTTTTGTGTTTTAACATAAATATGCCCCATACAATATTAGAGCCGACAAGCATTAAAAAGAGAGGCATAAATATCCATCCCCAGCCACCTTTTTGATAAAACTCTATTTTCTCCACAATCTCACCTCCTTGAAATGTTAGAGGAGATGATTTAAAGTATAAAGCTCAAAGAAAGTTATACTAAACCAGGCACAAACCTTATTCCTTGCCTAAATGGCTGTTAGCATAAAGTGTTTGGCACTAACAGAAAATAAGAGGTGTTCATAAGAATGGGTGTACAATATGTAAAAACACAGTGTTTTAATAGAGGTAAATAGAGTGGGAAAGAAAGAGACTATATTAGAAAAATGGTACAACATATTTAAAAAGTATTACGCAGTAACTGGTAGGTTTTATAAAAAGTACAAAAAAGAGTACCTGATTTCGTCTTTTCTAATTATACTTTCTTCCTTTTTTCTTTTTCCGGTTCCTATTCTGACACGCAGATTAATTGATATCATATCGGAAAAAGGGACTGCCCAACAAATCATACAGGTACTGCTTGTTATAGTCGCAATCTTGTTATTTGCGAAGTTACTCTCTTATCTGGGAAATCTTATGTTTTTTAAACTTAATTCTAAAATTATCCTTCTTTTGCGAAGGTATATGGTATCAAGAATTTTAAAAAGTAAATTTGATTTGTTTGCAAAATATGATACGGGCTATCTTTTGAGTAGAGTTAATGAAGATCCTGGTTACCTCAATATGTTGTTTGGACAGCAAATTATAGGTATATTTCAAAATATTATCATAATTCTGGTT
>JALVLE010000427.1 GCA_027033555.1 Caldifarciminota bacterium
TGCAGTATGCACCACGGAATGTCTCATCTGCCATAAAATCCGCAATCTCTTAACATCGTCGTTTGCGAAAGGTCGCTTCTCTACAAGTGCCTCAAAATACTCATTAACTCTGCCTGGGTCATGCCAACCGGGTAGGCTGTCTGCCAAAATGTTACCCACCGACACAGGGGCGCCACGCCAAGCGATTAACCTGCTTACATCTATCTTGGTGTTTGATGTCTTAGACAAACGACTTACGAACTCGTCTGGATGAAAATCTTCCAACCACTGACTATACTCAAATACTCCTGCAAACAAAAATTTTTGAAAAGTCTCAAAATGCCCCATAATCACCGACAGCATTGCCATTGATATAATTTGGTAACTTTGCTGAGCACTGTTAGTAGCGAATTGACCGCCTTGCCCTTTCGGGAAATGACGCCGAGCCTGTTCCATAGCATTTTTAGCAGCAACAGCAAATTCGAGGAAAGCAGTCGCTGGACTTTTAGCGTAGTCATCTAAAGTTGGAGATAAGGTTTTCCCTGTCAAGTACTCGTGAAATTCTTTGGGTGCAGGCATAGGATAACACCTCCAAGTCCACGGAAGTAATCTAACGATGGCGTCAGCGGCACGGCGTGTTTGTCCAACAACCCGGCTGGTGAAAACGCCTTCGCCCTCAAACCGCCACCGGTCGCGCACGGCGAAGCCGTGTCCGCTGCACGCGGGGTTAGGCCAGAATACTTATGAGACACAATTTGAGATATCCCACCTCCAACTAATAGCACATTGCAATCCGACATTCTTTTTTGATATTACACTTGAAAAATCGTGAGATATTACATATGTGCCATCTGACAATTTTTCAATACTGATATCACCATTATCTATATATTCTTGGTTTCGTTTATAAAACACAAA
This sequence comes from Caldifarciminota bacterium, assembly GCA_027033555.1. Lineage (GTDB taxonomy): Bacteria > Hydrothermota > Hydrothermia > UBA1063 > CAJXJZ01 > CAJXJZ01. The sequence goes on from JALVLE010000427.1 coordinate 898, forward strand.
CCATTCAGCCTTTAGACGTGTGGGAGGGCAATCCTGTGGCAACGAAACTCGAACTTTGCACTCTGCTTGATTTGGTACAGTTTCTACACTTACCCCTTCATACTCGCTTTCAAATGAGTTTATGATCAAACATTCTATACATAACCCATTAACAACATCACCTTTGCCGAGAGGACGGTCTAAAAATATAAAAAGGACTTTCCGACCTCCAACTTTTTGGATGGACACATTATATGTAACGTCCGGATTCTCAATATTATAGGCTTTAAACTCACGCAGTTCACCATCTACCGAGGGGGGGTAAAACACATAATGGGTTACGGGCTTATTTACTCGTATTGTTACTATTCGTTTATAAATTACTTCTTGGGGCTTAACTATCTTATAAATATCCGAACTTCTCAAAACCGTGAAATCATCTGGATATCCTGAAATCCCGATTCTGTATAAAGCAAAAATAACACCAGACGAGACAATGATTGTTCCCAACAGAGCAAATAAACTTATCTGAAAAAATGCATTGGGATCCCAATGAATTCCTATCATAAAAGAGAGAAAGTTTAGCAAAGATGAAAGAATCGCAGCTGCTACCGGATACCATTGCTTAGCGTTATTGAACAATTGTTCTCTGTCCACATTGAACCTCTCAGTAATTATTTACCTTTGTCAAGCGTAACCATAGTTGCAGATTCAACCTGCGAAAAAAACGCTATTCCTCACAAATATTTACCACCCAGCGTTATCCCAGTTGTCCCAATCTGAGTGAGCGGACCAAAGAGTATCCAACTGCCGTTTGGCACTTTGCGCTATTATTTTTTCAAGTATTAGCTTTCCCTTACCATTCTGAGACAGTAGTTGAACTTCTGTAAAAGTATCGCGAAGTTTCTCTTCCAATTGTTTAGACAATACTCGCTTTCGGTCACTTGACATCATTTTCATCACCTCCGTTTATGCTGTAAGGGCTTCCTTTGGATTGAAGCAGCAGAGGGTGCTCTTTGTGAATCTTGCGTATAACGTGAGAAAAAATCTCTTTTCGGTCTTGGCAGAAAAAGTTTTCGGTTTGGAAACTCTCTTGCCACATATAACTATACTTACTGCATCCACCATGACAGAGGGTCCAATACTCACACTTGAGGCATTCGTCTCGTGCGGTACTTACAGCCGCCATAAAATTTCTGCGCCTAATACCGTTCACAATACTGGAAAGCGACTCTTGATATAAATTGCCAAAGTTTAAATTGTCATAACCTACAAAGCTATCACACGGGAAAACATTACCATCAGCATCAATTGTTACAAAGTTTCCACAACTACCAGAGAATTTACAAAG
>JALVLE010000428.1 GCA_027033555.1 Caldifarciminota bacterium
TCTTTATATTAAGAGAACCGATTATTTTATCAATGATATTTTTATCCTTGAGAAAAACCTGACTGAGTTTTACGTTTTTTCTCCTGCTCATCTGAGATAAACCTTATTTTTCCAGACTCTACGGTTGCCGGCTCTGTCCATTGCTAAAAATGAAACTTTATAAGCCCTGTGTTTTTTAAGATGGTGTCTCAGGACGGCAATTTTTCTTTCGTAGTCGTAATACACGGGATACCATCTGCCGCCTACGGTTAGCCTGAAAGAATCTGCATCCACACCGGAGAGTAAATCATCTACGTAAAAGGCTATACTGTCAGAACCTCCCACATATTTTATGTAGGGAGGCACTGAATCGTGCATTGCTAAAAATACACCTAATTTGAGAGTTTTCCTGGTAAACTTTTTTCTGCCCGTATGTTCAATTCTATAAATTTCTCTACCTGTATCATGAGTTCTTACATAGATATAACCTGTGAGCTGAGGGAGTTCTGGATAAACAAAAAGTGTATCGCCTTTTTCTCTGTAAAAGAGTCCCCTAAGATAGGGTAAATAGGTGGTATTGACTTCAAGGGTAATCCTGCCATTGTTTATCGTTATGAGGGTGTCGCCATCATACTTTATAAACTTATAGCCCAACTTTCTGGCCTTAGAACTCAACCGAATACCGTAATCAGAAAAACTGTATTTTACTCCGTCATAGGTTGTGTCAAAAACAGGTCTTAGTTTTATGCCTTTTTTGAATCGGACCAAATAACACACAGTGTCACCGTAAAAGGAAATAAGTTTTACGGAAAGAGAATCAACACCTGTGTACTCACGGACACAATGTTTGACTGTGGAGGGGACCTCTTCGGTATAATTTGTCCTTATATACCCACTGAATCCATTACGCCTGGGTTTATACACAAATCCTGCCTCCCTTTGATTGAGGTAATTGAGAGTGTCAAGGGAAAAAACAAAATAGGTTGAATCTCCATCCTTTATTATAATCTTCCTGGTATGCTTTACGGCAAGAAACATCTTAAACCGTTTGAAATAAGGGAAAAGGAAAGTGTGTTTTTTGTGATAATCAATCCTGTAATTTCCTCCGGGTGTCTCAATTAATACTGTCTGGAGCCTCGGAAGAAGATAAATGGTATCTGTAAGGGGAAATACTGGCAAAAGCCATCCTGCCCTTCTTTCAAAATGTAAATGGGGATACCCAACTCCGCTCTCCCCAGAATAACCTATGATTTGCCCTTTTTTCACGCTAAAATGCCCATCTTCAAAATATACGTCCTGCCTGTATTTATGGGTATATACCTGAAGCTTAAATACTGTATCCTCAAGAAGTTTTATAAACCTATCAAGATGGGCATATACATACAAGTTGCTGTCTGGAGCCATTATATATACAGCGTTCCCGTATCCGTAATATGATCTTTTTATTCTTACCACCTGGCCATCTGTCACGCTGTAAATGGGATACCCACATTTACCATGTGTTGAAAAATCAATACCCATATGGTAGCGTAATGGTCTTGCTTCTCCAAAATCACTTGTTATAATGATTTTCCCTGGCTGGATAGGTAAGATGCTCATTAAAAGGATAAAAAAGTGGGACATAGGGTTATCAGTCAGAAGAACTGTCCCTTAATTTTTTGGTAAGCATTTCAAGGAACTCCCTGTTATTCACAGAGAGTTTCATGTTTTGAAGTATGAATTCCATTGCTGTTATGGGGTCCATTTCAGAAAGCGTCTTCCGAAGAATCCATACCTTGTTAAGAACATCTGGGGGGAGCAATAATTCTTCTCTTCTTGTACCAGATTTGTTAAGATCAATTGCAGGGAATATTCTTCTATCTGCAAGCCGCCTATCCAGTACTATTTCACAGTTACCTGTACCTTTAAATTCTTCAAATATAACTTCGTCCATCTTGGAACCTGTTTCTATAAGGGCAGTGGCAATTATTGTAAGAGACCCCCCTTCAACAAGGTTTCTGGCAGAACCGAAGAACTTTTTCGGTTTTACAAGCGCAGTGGAATCTATTCCACCTGTTAGCGTTCTCCCACTATGGGGTGTAATTGTATTATAAGCCCTTGCAAGTCTTGTAATTGAATCAAGCAGAATTACCACATCCCTGCCAAGTTCGGCAAGGCGCTTTGCACGTTCAAGTACTACCTCTGCAACCTCAGTATGCCTCTCCGCATACATGTCAAAAGTGGAACTAATCACGTCTGCGTCAATCTGTCTTTTGAAATCCGTAACCTCTTCTGGTCTTTCATCAATGAGAAGGACGATAAGCTCAACATCTGGATGATTTCGCCTTATGGCATTGGCAATATTTTGTAAAAGTACAGTTTTGCCTGCCCTCGGCGGGGATACAATGAGAGCTCTTTGCCCTTTTCCTATAGGGGCAAAAAGGTCCACTATACGGAGTGAGTAATCATCCCCCCTGACCATATCAAAATCAAACTTTTCGTTGGGATAATCGGGGGTAAGTTTTTCAAACACAGGCCTGTTATTTTTTATCTCCTGCCAGGGTCTTCCGTTAACAAGTTCAGCCTTCACAAGCGCTGCATACTTTTCCCCCTCCTTTGGAGGCCGAGCAAACCCCTGCACAAGATCTCCCATCCTAAGGCCAAGCTTCTTTATCTGGGATTGAGAAACGTAAACGTCTTCCGGACTCGTCATATAGTTATATTCTTTTTTCCGCAAAAATCCATATCCATCATTCTTTATATCCAGCACTCCTTCTACATACTTGTACCCCTCTTTCTGCGCAAACGCCTCTACTATCTTTATAGCCAGTTCCCTTTTTCTTAAATTGGATGCATTGGGAATTTCAAGCTGTTTTGCAAGCTCATATAATTCCACAACTTTTTTGTTTAGAATCTCCTGAATATTTATTTCAATACTATTTGCGTTCATCACCTTCTCCCCCTTACATCATTTTTGTATCGTTTATATAAAGTTCAAATCTTGCATCCAGAAAACTTGCAGATTTGGAAGCGATTAACATTCTCTGGAGAAATATTCTGAAATAATCCACAACAGGCGCAATCTGGGTATCCACCTCCAGCTTATATCTTACAATCCTGAGATTGGGGTCCACCTCAATAAAGGACCTGGTTGCAGAGTAATTTACTCTGTCATGAATATCTTTCTGAAGATTATCAAGATTCTTTGTACCCTTTCTTACCCTTGATCTGTGCACATCTGCCTTATCTGCAAGTATAAGAGCAGCAGATAAAATTGATACGGGATATCCGTCCTCCTCGTGATGATTCCCTATAGCCATCATTACATCTGCCACCTCATCAAGCTCAAAACCTTCCTCCTCCAGTATTTTACCTGCGAGTATAGCTCCCACCTGTGCATGATGGTCCCTATTTATTAAATTGCCTATGTCATGCAAAAAACCCGCTATCTCACCAAGTTCCACAGTCCGTCTGTCATACCCCAATTCTCTTAAGACATAGGCAGTATTTTTTGACACCCAGGTGGCATGTCTTATTCCATGCTCTGTATAACCAAGACTCGCAAGCTGTTCATCCGCTTTTCTTATAAATAGTTCTATTTTTGGGTTTTTTCTCAGGTCTTTTAGTGTTTTCTGCATACCTACCTCCTATACAAATAGTTTATTTTTTTCTACTGCGGTACCTACAACTATGTGCTTCGCACCACTTTTTATGGCCTTTTCTATATCCCGGAGAGATACGAAACCTCCCCCAGCTATTACTGGAATGCTAAGAAACTCTGTAGTCCTTTTAATGGCATCAAACGGCACATGATAAATGGCACCAGAGCCGGCCTCAAGATAAATAAGTTTAAACCCAAATAATTCTGCGGCTTTTGCATGATAGGCCACAAGTTCTGCTTTGTCCCGTGGAATAGGCTTTGTATTGCTCATAAATTCCACAGAGGTTATTTTTCCTCCGTCAATGAGGATATATCCTGTGGAAATTGCTTCTATGCCAGTTTCCACTATAAAAGGTACCATTCTAAGTTGCTCCCCTATTAGTAAATGGGGATTTCTACCAGAAATAAGAGACATGTAAAGCACAGCATCCGCATACCGTGAAAGCTGGGAATGGGAAGAGGGAAACATAATAACAGGCCTGTCAGTATTTTCTTTTATCCTTTTTACATATTCGTCAAGATTGAAGGCTATCTGAAAACTGGAACCTATAAAATATGCCTTTACCATATTGTTGTTATTTAATTTGTCTATTTTTCTGAGTGTCTCTTCTATACTGGATCTATCAGGGTCAAAAAGGATTATAACCCCACTTTCTTCTTTTTTAAATAATCTGTCGTAAAGTTTCTCCTGCCGCATAGATTCCCTTTGCACCGAACCTAAAAAGAAACAGAGGATCTTTTTTCAGGACTTTTATCAGCATGGAGACAGGGTTAAGAGGGGGGTGTATTTCCATGGTGCCCAATGCTTCTTTTACACTTTCCACAAAGCTTCTGAGTTCCTCTGACGAGAGGGAAGTGTAAAACTCCCTGGCAAAAAGTGTTATAATATAATCATGCATAATCCATTCTTTGAGCTTCTTCTCATAAACCTTTAGCAAGTTTTCCCCAAAATTCCTCTTTTTGATGGCAAATGCCGCCACCTCTGCCCCCACAAGACCGGAAATGTATGCATTGGCAATTCCGCCCCCTGTAAGTGGATCTGCAAGCCGAGCTGCATCCCCAAGTATTAATACATTATCCGCATATAATTTTCTTTTGTGAAAAACAGTGGGAACAACTCCATGAGTTACACCTAATATTTTAACGCCTTTACAATGTTTTTCCAAAAAGTTGTTGAGGTATGTATGGAGCCCATCTCTTTTACCAGGTATTCCTACACCAATGTTGGCAAAACCTCCCCCTTTGGGGAAAATCCAGGCGTAGCCATGCGGGGCAACGCTCTCTCCAATGCCAAAATAAAGGTAATCGTCCCTTATACCGTCACAATATCCGTAAATCTGATAAGTGTAAAAATCTGTATTTTTGTCATAGTCTTTAAAAATACCAAGTGACTTTGCTATAACAGCAGCAGGCCCGGAAGCATCTATTATAAGGGAAGTATTGAAAACCCTCTCCTGGTTTCCATTTTTTAAAGTTACCTCCACCTTCTTTCCCTTCCTGTTGGCGTTTATAAACTTTGTATTGACAAGAATATCAGCCCCCTCCTTTACTGCCCTCTCAACAAGATACCTGTCAAAAATCTTTCTTTCAAGTATAGCACCACCGGGCTTTTTTAATTTTACTTCAACATATGGTTTTCCTTCGTAGGTAAGCACTCCTCCATGAATATAAGCTGCAACATAATTTCTTTTGTGAGCAAGCTCTTTCTCCACAAGATTCAAGAACTCCATTGAAACGCCCTCTGCACATAAAATAGTGTGTGCCACTTCTCTTTGCTTTTCAACAAGAAGAACAGAAAGTCCTTTCCGGACAGCATAATACGCAAAAGAACTCCCTGCCGGGCCTGCTCCTATCACAATTGCATCGTAAGTTGTTTTATCCATAGACTGGAATCAAGCCATACTCAGGCAGGGTATATGATAATCCTCATATAGTGCAAAGTCAACCAGTGTGCAACTCAAGATACTCTTCAAGCTTTTTCATATCTTCTGGCAGGTCTATCTCAAATGTAATCTTTCTTCCCATACCAGGATGGAAAAACGTGAGTTTCGCTGCATGCAAAGCCTGTCTGTCCATTATGTTTAAAATATCGGATACGTACTTTTTCATTGAAGGGGGCACTACCTGAAGAATTCTCCTTGGCTCTCTACCCGAATAGGTCTCATCTCCTATAACAGGATATCCCATGTACTCCATATGTACCCTTATCTGATGAGTACGTCCTGTATGGAGCTCTAATTCCAGCTTTGTTGCCAGTTTTCCATACCTTTTTAGCACCTTAAAATGAGTTATGGCACTTCGGGAATGGAATGGAGTAACGGCCATGCGGGTTCTATCTACTGGATGCCTTCCAACAGGGGCATCCACAGTGCCAGAATCAAGAGGTACACTCCCCCACACAAAGGCTATGTACGTCCTTTTTGCTGTCTTCTCTTCCATCTGCCTTCCGAGACTGTAAAGGGCTCTCTCTGATTTTGCGACGACTAAAAGGCCGGTTGTATCCTTATCCAGTCTGTGAACGATGCCGGGACGCTGCTTTTGCTCATTTGTGGGAAGTTTTTTGTATTTTGCAAGTAAAAAGTTCACAAGAGTACCTGTTGCATTCCCCTTTGCAGGATGTACAACAAGTCCTTTGGGCTTGTTGATCACAAGAACATCTTCATCCTCATATACCACATCAACCGGCAGATCCTCAGCAATCAATTTTATCGGCTCATATACTTCAAATTCAGCATATATATGGTCTCCCTCCTTTACCCTGTAGCCTGGCTTGGATTTTTTGTTATTAACAAGAACTTTGCCCTCTTTTATAAGCTTTTCCGTACGGGAACGAGAAAGACCTATCCCACCTTTTAACAAATACATATCAAGACGGGTATTCTCCATCTTTTTGGAGACCACCCGTTCAAATATTTTCTTCACCATCCTCTTTCAAAGATGCGGGATTAAAGAACCTGATATTATCAAGACTTTTTATTGTATCAGTCCATATATCTCCCTGCTCCTC
>JALVLE010000429.1 GCA_027033555.1 Caldifarciminota bacterium
GGACAGTATCTGGCGGGCATGAGGTGAATCCTATTTTTGTACACACCGGCGATTTAAATTCTTCAGCTGGATTTCTGGCAGAAGGATATGAGGCTGTTTTAGTAATGGTAGATTCTGCTCAAGTTACAGATGCAGGTACAGGTTCTGATTTTGTTATAGATGATGGTACCGGTGGAGTTACTGTATCCAATACAGACCACTTTTCCTACACTCCTCAAGCCGGAGATTTGCTGAGAGTCACCGGTATATTGAGGTATGTAGGACAGCTCTATCCTCGTGGTGATTCTGATGTGGTGTATGAGGGTGATGTGAAGGAGGCGGGCTATAATCCTATTACCAGTGTGGCTTTCAAAGCGATAAATAGAAACAAAATCGCTTTTGGTATCACTTTGAGCGCTCCTGCACAGGTGAGGGTTAATGTGTACAACGTAACAGGTTCACGGGTATATACCAGAGATCTTGGAAAGCTTTCTGCTGGAGATCATGTTATTTCGCTAAAAACACGTCTGTCACGTGGAGTGTACTTTGTGGACATAAGTGCAGGAAAGCGTCATACTATTGAAAAGACATTGCTGGTAAAGTAAACCTTATGAAGCCTGTTATCTTTAAGAAGGGGCGCCTGTGGGTGCCCCTTCTTCTTTTTTTAAGCTATAAAACCAGTATGTTTGCCCAGAGCCATGATTGTAATTGTATTATTTATCCTGCACTCAGCTTTGTTAGTGTTTATCCGGAGGATGTGAATTTTTCAAATTATGCGAGAGCAAGGCTTAGCTTTTTTTCCCGTTTTTCGCCACTGGGAAGGTCCGATTATGCGGTTTTATTTATTTTATTTCATGGTTTATACACCTTTTCCAGAGGGAAAAACCTGAAATTTGAGAAAAAGGCGTTTATTTCCATGGCAGTATCTGGAATAATGGTGAGTTTCCTTAAATATATGCTTCATAGAACAAGGCCCAATACGGGAGAAAACAGGTGGGAAGGAGCGGGGTTTTATTTTCGCAATGTTTCGTTCCCTTCAGGTCATACGCAGGTTGCATTTTCTCTTGCCTCTTCCCTTGCAGAAAAATACGGTTATCCTGTTGTTTTTTATACCCTTGCACTTTTTGTTGGAATAGCACGTGTTGCCAGAGGTATGCATTATCTCAGCGATGTAGTTATTGGAGCGTATTCTGGATATTGTGTTAGTAAACTTGTAAGTGGTGAAAGAACAAATATAAAGTTATTTGTGGGGCGCGTTTTTCCTAAAGAAATTAGAGTGTACTATTCTTTAAAATAAAAAGGGCGCCTTAAGGCGCCCTTTTTCAGGACTTTAATTAGATTTTTCCTCTTTTGTAATTTTAAATTTTCCACTTTCTGCATCAATTATTACCGTATCGCCTTCTTTAATTTCGCCTCGCAATATCATGTTAGAGAGTTCATTTTCTATGGCCTTTTGTATGAGTCGTTTCAGAGGTCGTGCACCCATTGCCGGGTCAAATCCCTCTCGTGCAAGGAGCTCTTTTGCCTCTCTGGTCAACTTTATATTTAATTTCTGGTCTTTCAATCTTTCACTTAGGTTTTTCATAAGTATATCCACTATGCTGAGAATATGATCCCATTTGAGCGGATGGAATACCACTATCTCATCTATTCTGTTTATGAACTCCGGTCTGAAGGTGTGTTTTACCACTTCAAGTACTTTTTTCTTGGCCTCCTCAAATTCACGATCAAATTCCTTTTCAAGCTCTTGTCTTTCCTTTTCCAATTTTTCTTTCTCTTTTTTGTATTCTTCTTCGGAAATTTCGCCTTTTTGCTTTTTCTCGTCAAGTTCACGGAATTTCCTGTTAAGAGCCTCATAGCGTGGGTTAAATCTCTCCATGAGGTCACGCAGGTATTCGCTTCCCAGATTGCTTGTCATAATAATAACTGTATTGCGGAAAGATACGGTTCTTCCCTGCGAATCTGTAAGTCTTCCATCATCCAGGACCTGCAAGAACAGATCAAATACTCTTGGGTGCGCCTTCTCAACTTCATCAAGCAGTATCACTGAATAAGGTTTACGTCTTACAGCTTCTGTAAGTTTTCCGCCTTCTTCGTACCCAACATATCCCGGAGGTGCTCCTATGAGTTTGGCCACAGAGTGTTGTTCCTTGAATTCAGACATATCAAGGCGAATGAGAGCATCCTCATCCCCGAACAAAAATCTGGCAAGTGTTTTGGCGAGCTCGGTTTTACCC
>JALVLE010000430.1 GCA_027033555.1 Caldifarciminota bacterium
TTTTACACTCCTTAGTTTCCATCTGGCGAGTGGATGCATTGTTGCTCCTCTGTAAAGATTTTAAATTTTAATAGATTTCGGGGTATGTAGGCGTACTCTCCAGTTACTGGTATTCTAAATAAGTTTTCTTCTGTATGCAAAAGAGTGCCATCTGCTTCTATTTTTTCAAGTGCCACAGGAGAATCACTGAAGTGGTGTTCAAGGCCAAGTAATATGAGGTAGGAATACAAAGAGGCTTCTGATGGGGTTATATTGAATGGAATATTTAAGATAAATCTTCGCCCTGAAGGATGAATGACAAAGTAGTCTGATGATTCTTTGATTAGAGGCAGGGCGAGGCCCATTTTAGCAAAATAAGAGGATATTTTCTTTAAAATTGAGAGGGTATCTGTATCCCTGTAATAGTAGTAAAACACAAGCTTGTTTTCTTTGGATATGATTTTTAGAGATAGGTCGCCTTTCTGATTTAAAAGTTCTTTTACCACCAGTGGGTCATTTTCCCATCCTGGGTAAGGGGTTTCAATAGGAATAAAAGAGGCTCCAGAGTCTTTTAAATATAAAGACAAAAAGCCAGAAAATAGCAAGACTCTTTCATCCTGGGAGGTGTTGTTTCGGGCACCTCGTATGAGGATTTTTTTTCTGGATAATCCCGGGAATAAAGGCTCAAGTTGTATATGATAGTTTTTACCACCTTCTGGGTCTTTAAGATGGACTGGGAAATATCCTTTTTTAATGAATTTAATTTCCTTGCTTGTCTCAATCTTATATACCCCTAATTTGCTGCTCAAGGTATATAAATCCCCTGATATGATGAGTACATCTTCAAGAGGGCCCGCGTTATCTTCGCAAATCCCCGCTATCTCATCTGCTCTTAACTCTTCAATACTGTGCACATTGGTTAATGCCTCAAAGCCCTTTAAAGATACCCTAATATCATTTTCTGGTCTGTCCGTTTTTAATAATATATAGATTCTGCCTCCCTCCTCTATGGTGGGTGAATGTTTGATAATTTCTCCGTGTTCCACGTCTAAAGAGACTTCCAGCCCCTTTTCTGCCTGTTCCCCTATTTCATCAAAAAAGGAAAGCTCTATGAGTTTTAGATTCCCAAATTCCCGCACTTTCTGGCTGAAGGATGCAATTTTGCGAAAATCAGGGTTTCTGTAGATAAAAGGGAAAAGTTCTGTGCCGTCTCTGTCCACGCCTTTAATGGTGATTTGTTTGAAAGAGGTGGGGTACTTAATCCTTATTTCTTCTTCACCTACTTCATATGCATCCCACAATCTATTGTCTATTTTAACTTCAATATGGCCAAGAGCTATTTTTTTTCGTGAAATTATTATCTCCCTAAGAGTGTGCCTTTTGAACCTAAACCTGAAATTACAGCCATTTTTTAGCACAGACGTTATGCCTTTTGAAATTAGCAATGCCTCTTGTTTAAGATAATCTTCTTTTCTTAGTCGTTTTTCCTCCTCAGGGTTAATAATGTATCCAGGCTCTACAAGAATGGAGAAAGGTGAGGCTTTTAGCACAGTATATCTTGCTGGAAGTGGACCTAAAGGGATCTGGCCTCGTTCTTTTAAGAAGATTTCAGAAAGCTTATGCCCAAGTGTTTTTGCAGGGCCTGCGTATTCAAAGGGTACATAAACTTCAAATCTATTTATTCGGGTATTTCTTTCTGCATTGGCATTGTGATGGATTGATACAAAAAGACAGGGGGAGAGATTTCTGGCTATCTCCACGCGTTGTTTCAATGTAAGGGTTTCATCTTTGTGGCGTGTCATAAATACTTCAAATCCAGCTTCTTCTAAAAGAGCTTTAAGGTAATAAGAGACCTTAAGATTCACGTCTTTTTCCAGAAGTCCAGTAGGGCCTACGGCACCTTCTTCTTTGCCTCCGTGTCCGGGGTCTATCAAGATTTTCATGATTGTTTATAATTATAACTTTACCTTTTTGAATTACAAATCTATATGATACGATGGAAAGCGTTTATAATATAAAGCAATGCTTTTACTGTCTGTTTTGTTCGCAAGCCATTTAATTTTTACACCTTTTTTAAAAGTAGAGTCATTTCTGTATAATGAACATCCATTTACACTCTTTGAGGGTGGAGCTCTTGTAAAATATACTTTTGGCAAATCGGCTGGTATAAAGCTAAATGGTTCCATTTTTAGAACATTTGAAAAAGATACCCTTTCGTATAGAGATATATTTTCACGTATTGAATACTACCCTTACTCTTATGACAAACAGCCAGTTATTACACATTATCGTCTTTTTGAAGTGAGATTTACCGAGGGATACATGTATTATCAAAATAAAGAATTTTTTGTAAAAATAGGACGGGATACACTCTCATGGCCATCCAGGCTTTTTTTAAACAGTAGAGGGTTTCCGTTGAGTTTCCTGTATTACATAAATTACAGGGGGAAAAGAATAACCTTCTCTGTTTTCAATGCCAGCCTTCTTGACACAGTGGATTTGAAAAGACTTGCTGCACAGCTGGTTATTTTAAATCCGGGCAAAGAACTGAGTATATATCTGGGAGAAGGCGTAATCTACACAAGGCAGAACATGTTAAAATACGTCAATCCTGTGGCGCCTTATTATGTAATTCAGAGAACAAGTGATGATGGTCCGGAAAACCTTATGGGACTTATAGGGATAAAATATAAATGGATAAGTTTTTTCTTCCTCAATGATGACTTTATTATTGATAGAGGTGGAACTTCCAAATATGGTACAGAGCTGGAGGTGAAGATAAAGCCCTTTTCTTTCATTTTCATACGAATTCCGAGATACACATACACTCATTATACAGATACAAACAGCTGGTCTATAAATGGTGTTCCAATCGGATATCTGTATGGCCCGGATGTGCTTGATTTTTATGCAGGGTTTGAAAAGAATGGGTGGAACGTCTCAGGTTGTTATCTTAATCATGGGGAGGGGAGAATTGAAGAGCACTGGGAACATTCAGGTATGCCCAAAAATCCACCTGTGCCATCAGGTGTGGTTGAAAGAGTAAGGGGCTTAAAGATAACTCGCAGTGTTAAGGAGAGTGGTGAGATTGGTATATTTTACTATAACATTCACAATTATTTGAATAAAAAAAACAGGAAAGAGCAGAGAATTGGCATATATATAAATCTATTTATTGATAAAGAGTTAAATCTGTGGTGAGGAAAGAATTTCTCGGAAGAATCCTCAAGTTTATAAAAGAAGAGAAGTTAATGTCCAGAGGGGATAGGGTTTTAATTGCATTATCTGGAGGTCCGGATTCTGTTTTTCTTGTAGAGGTTCTTGAAAAAATTGCACCTATTCTTGACATAAACATCGGATGTGCTCATATAAATCATGGAATAAGAGAAGATGCCTTGAAGGATGAATTCTTTGTCAAAGAATATTGCGAGAGAAAAAAAATACCCATTGTTGTAAGAAAGATAGAAGATCTTAACCCTCACATGAGTTCCCTTGAGGAAAAGGCGAGGGAAAAAAGATACCAAATACTTGAAGAAATAAGAAAAACCGGGGGATTTAATCTTCTTGCAACTGCCCATACCATGGATGACAGTGTTGAGACCATTATACACAATTTTTTAAGGGGGGCGGGTCTCAAAGGACTTGCTGGCATTTTACCTAAAAGAGGACATATTATTCGTCCTTTACTTGTTATCCGAAAGAATGAAATATTGAATGTTTTGGAGGAAGAGGGGATAGTGTATGTGATTGATAAGACAAATTTTGATGAGAAATTCACCAGAAATTATATACGAAGGAAAATAATCCCGGCCTTTGAGCATATAAATCCAGGATTTGTGGAGCATATTTTTAAAACATCAATGATTGTAAAGAGCCACTTTGAGTGGGTAGAAAATGTTTTCCAGACTGTAAAGAAAAATAAAATTCTGGAGACGGACTGGGTTGATGTTTACATGTTAAAAGGCGCAAATGCATACCATCCGGATGTGCTTATAGGGCTCTTTAAATGGCACTTAGACAATGAGCCAGTATATGAAGAGATAAGGCAATTTCTTGCCATGGTCACTCTCAAAAAACGCGGATTAATAAACATAAAAGGTGTGAAAATAGGGTATAGCCAGGGGGAGCTTGCCTTTTATAAAAAAGCTTATAATAAGAGCTTCGTGTTTAAAAATGAAAATGATGTATTTGTGGAGAAGGATCTTAACTATATTGTGAGTCTTTCAAAAGGTAAAGCTGAGGGAGATATGGAGTGTAATATTGAACTTGACATGTTGCCATTTAAATTAAGGTTTCGTCGGAGAGGAGACAGGATTGGTCACAAAAAGTTGAAAGACCGTTTCATAGCCCTCAAAATACCCTACTGGAGGAGAGATTTCTGGCCTGTTTTTGAAAAAAATGGGAAAATATTTTTTATTCCAGGTATTTATAAAGAATCTGGACTTAAGGGGAGCTTAAAACTGGAGGTGAGGAAGTATGAAAGAGAGAAATTCTCTATTTTTGATTGAGGAAGAGGAGATAAAAAAGAGAATAAAAGAAATGGCTGCAGAGATAAAAAGGGATTACGAAGGCAAAAATCCGCTATTCGTGGGTATATTAAAAGGCGCCTTTATTTTTATGGCAGATCTTGTAAGGGCTCTTGATATGGAATTGGAGATTGATTTCCTTGCGGTTTCAAGCTATGGAAAATTCACGGAGACAACCGGGGAGGTGGAGATACTCAAAGACCTTCAAATACCTGTAAAGGGAAGGCATGTGGTTATAGTGGAGGATATTGTTGACACTGGACTTACTTTAAAATACATAAAGGATTTGCTTCTTTCCAGGGGACCAGAAAGTCTCAAAATATGCGCTTTGCTTGATAAAAAAGAAAGAAGAAAAGTGAATATAGATGCAGATTATGTGGGTTTTGTAGTTCCTGATAAGTTTCTTGTAGGATATGGCCTTGATGTTGCCGAAAAATACAGAAACCTGCCCTATATAAAGGAGATTGGGGAGTGAATTCTAACTGGTTGAAAACGCTTTTTGTATGGCTTGTTTTGTTTTTTTCAGTAGTTGTGATAGCCAATTATATCGCCACCTCTGGTAAAACCTTAGAGATTAGTTTTTCTGAATTTATGAATGAGGTTGACAAGGGCCATGTAAAACGTGTGGTTATAGAAGGGCATAATGTTAAAGGAGAGCTAAAGGTACCTGTAAAGGTGAACGGTATGTCATATACCAGATTTAAGACCCGTATTCCATTTGATGATCCAGAGTTAGTAAAGACACTTGTAAAGAAGGGGGTGCAGGTAGATTCCAAGGCGAGGAAACTTTACTGGGATATTCTTATCGGAAATTTACCCTGGATAGTTTTGCTCCTTGTTTTCTGGTTCTTTTTGATGGGTAGAATGGGGGCAGGCCCCAGGGATGCAATCAGGTTTGGCAAAAGCAGCGTAAAAATACTTAAAGAATCCAAGCCTAAAGTTACATTTGATGATGTGGCTGGGTGTGAAGAGGCCAAGGAAGAGTTAAGGGAAGTTATAGATTTTTTGAAGAATCCCGAAAAATATAAGAGAATAGGGGCGAGAATTCCCAAAGGGGTTTTACTTGTTGGCCCACCCGGTACAGGGAAAACTCTCCTTGCCCGGGCGGTTGCTGGAGAGGCCGAGGTGCCGTTTCTTTCCATATCCGGGTCTGAATTTGTGGAATTGTTTGTCGGGATAGGTGCTGCAAGGGTGAGGGATCTGTTTGAGCAAGCGAAAGCCAATTCTCCGTGTATTGTGTTTATAGATGAGATTGATGCTGTGGGAAGACTGAGAGGTGCAGGTCTTGGAGGAGGTCATGATGAAAGAGAGCAGACCCTTAATCAGTTGCTGGTTGAAATGGACGGTTTTGATGCCTCGGAAGGGATAGTTGTAATGGCTGCCACTAACAGACCCGATATCCTTGATCCTGCTCTCTTAAGGCCCGGGAGATTTGACAGACAAATAGTGGTTCCAATACCCGACATAAAGGGTCGTGAACAGATATTAAAGATCCATGCAAGAAATGTCCCTCTCGCTGAAGATGTTGATTTCTCAATTATAGCCAGACAAACGCCTGGATTCACGGGAGCAGACCTTGCCAATCTTGTTAATGAAGCAGCTCTTCTTGCGGCGCGGGAAAATAGTGACAAGGTTTATATGAGACATTTTGAGGAAGCCAAGGATAAAATTATAATGGGAGTTGCACGCAAGAGTGCGGTTATTGAAGAAGAGGATAAAGAGAGGATAGCCTATCATGAGGCAGGACACGCCATAGTATCCAAAAATTTAAAACACGCGGACCCTGTCCATAAGGTTACGATTATTCCTCATGGCAGGGCTCTTGGAGTAACGCAGCAATTACCCGAAAGGGATAGATACCTTTATCCTAAAGAATACCTCCTTGATCAGATAACAGTTTTGCTGGGAGGAAGAGCAGCTGAGAAACTTGTTTATAAGACGGAGTCCACCGGTGCGGCCAGTGACCTTGAGAGAGCTACTCAGCTTGCACGAAAAATGGTATGTGAATGGGGAATGTCGGAAAAGGTTGGGCCTGTTGTCTGGGGTAAAACTGAGGAGGAGGTGTT
>JALVLE010000431.1 GCA_027033555.1 Caldifarciminota bacterium
TCAAGAGATTTAACACCCATTTTACCAGCATCAATGGCATCTTTTTTTCAATAATTTACTATAAGCTATCTCTGCAGCTTCTTTTATCCCCTTTCTTGCTCTTTCCATTTTATGCTCAGGAGGCTTACCTGAACCACCGTGTACAATAACAGCCCTCATGCATCCCAATTAGGGAAGTAAAATGGTATTTCATACTTTGCTGCTTCCGGCGAATCAGACGCGTGTACTGCGTTAAAACGTATATTGGTACCGAAAAGACTCCTTATTGTACCGGGCTTTGCCTTTTTAGGGTCAGTGGCACCAACTATTTCTCGGAGCCTGTAAATAGCATTCTCTCCTTCAAGAAGCACCCCAACACTGGGACTACTTGACATAAATTCAACAAGCCCTTCATAAAAATCCTTGCCCTCGTGGACCTTATAAAACTTTTTTGCTTCCTCGGGAGTGAGAGTTTTCATGCATATGCCACGAATGGCAAATTCTTTTTCTACCATGGATATTATTTTCCCAATTACCTTTTTCTTTACGGCATCAGGCTTGATTATTAATAAAGTCCTCTGCAAGATGTACTCCTTTTTCAACTGCCTGCAGATTCAATGTAACAAAACTCTTTTTTACCTTATCCTGTATAGCCTGCTTCAAGCTTTCAATCTTAATGATTCCGGTTAATCTGGACATGAACCCGAGAGCCATCATGTTGGCAACCACAGGTGAGCCTATTTCCTCACGGGCATAACGCGTAAAGGGAACCTTATATGCGCTCTCTTCCTGTACTCCCTCTACGAATGTAGTATCCACTATCAAAACACCCCCCTCTTTCAAATTGTTATGGAGCTTGTTATATGATTCTTGATTCATAATCAACATAATATCAGGTGTTTTCACCTTTGGATAGGCAATTGGAGAATCCGAAATTATAACATCTGACCTTGAAGATCCAAGTCTTGCCTCAGGGCCATAAGAGATAACCTGTACCACTTCCCTCCCCTCAAGTATGCCAGCTGCATACACTATAACATACCCGGCTACAACTATTCCCTGGCCACCTGCTCCTGAAAGGGTGATTTCTATCTTACTTCTGCCCTTATTTTCCATTTTTTGCCCTCTTTTTAAGTTCTTCTATTTTTTCTATTAAACTTACCCTGTCACCTTTATGTAACACACCAATCTTGTATTTCCCGGGCTCATCTCTCCTTGTTACCATTTTCTTCTGCCACTCAAGCATTTCAAAGGGAGTCGGAATTCTATTCAAACGACCATAATAAGTGGGACAATGACTTAACACCTCTACAAGAGAGAAACCTTTATATTCAAGCGCCTCCCTTATTAACTTGTCCATGATAGGGACATGATAAGTGGTGGCTCTTCCCACATAGTTAGCACCAGCTCCTATGGCAAGTTCAGCAGTATTAAAAAATGGCTCAAGTTGGCCGTATGGAGAAGTGGTGGTATATGAATTTTCTGGAGTGGTAGGAGAAACCTGCCCCCCCGTCATACCATAGTTAAAGTTATTAACAAGAATGGATGTTATATCAATATTCCTCCTTGCTGCATGAATGAGATGGTTCCCCCCAATAGCAAGGCCATCGCCATCACCAAGAACCACAATCACTTTAAGCTCAGGGTTGGCAAGCTTTATCCCGGTAGCAAATGCAAGAGCTCTACCATGAGTGGTATGAACTGTATTGAAGTCAGCATAACCTGGCATCCTACCCGTACATCCTATTCCAGATACAAAAACTATTTTATCCTTCGGTATTTTAAGCCTGTCAATTTGCCTTAAAAGTGATTGAAATACTATACCTATACCACAACCAGGACACCACACAGAAGGTTGATGTTCCATTCTAAGATAGTTCCACATGGGATGCTCTTTTTCTTCTTCGTTGTGCTGTATCCAAACCGCAAAATCCGGGCAGTGTGTCTCACAGAGCTTGCAGTCTATACACTTGTCTTCGTGGATAACCTCCGGGTAGCCATCTCTGTCTATCCCAAAGACATTGGTGGGACATATTCTTACACATATCTCACACCTTTTACAAAACTCGTATTTTATATTTACCTTTACATTTTTTTTGGTGGCCATCCTGCCTCCTTATGAGTGTGAAAAAGATAAAATAAAATGATGGGATGGTCAAGAAAAGTACAGCGTAAACGGAATTGTCTCAGGATAAGATTAATCCTCATTTAGGGTGAA
>JALVLE010000432.1 GCA_027033555.1 Caldifarciminota bacterium
AAATACAACCGCGATTTATATGCATATCCTTCATATTGGAGGAAAAGGCATCCGCAGCCCGGCGCACATGTTATGATATTAGACGGGTTGTATAACAATGGGTTTCTGTTTTTTCAACTATTTATTTTTTATTGAATTATCTTCTCATCGCTTAATTGTTATACGACTTTGATCAGCAATCTATAATTGATTATGCGGGTCATTAAGCAATAATGTTAAGTGGTAAATAAGAAATGGGAACATATCTTTTTAACATAGGTTTCTGGGAAACCTACATAAGAAACCAATTCATAAAACAAATTGAATTATTAACTGAGTCAATTCAAGCTCGGCTCATCCCCACATTCAATACTATAGAAAAAGAGGCAGAAGATTTCTCAGAAAGAGAATGGAACAGATTATGCTCTTCATGCTATTCACCGGATGTCGATCCTGCGAACCTTGCTGAAAAAGCTCAAGAGGCGGGTATTGATTATTTCATAACACTTTCAGGCATAAAACAAGCCTTTTTAAACATTGCTGCTACTGCACTTTACCATTTGTTTGAGCAACAAGTAATTTTCTTTTTGAGACGTGAAATCTTGCGCCCCACAGAAGAAAACAATATGGACTTGATGAAATTGTCTACCTTTAAGAAAAGATTGGTTGCAAGTGGTATAGATATATCTTCTTTTCGGTCTTGGAACAAAATTGAAGAATTAAGGCTTGTATCAAATACGGTTAAACATGCAGAGGGTGCTTCTGCAAGGAGGCTCCGTAAGTTGCGACCCGATATGTTTGTACACCCTACACTTAAAAATCAGGCTGATACGGACCTTGTGCTTGGTACAGCTTGTAGTGTCTATTTGCCTATGGCCGGTGATGATATTTTCGTACTTCAAGATGATATATCAGATTATAAAAATGCATTAGTGGATTTTTGGAATGAATTTATTATTGCTTGCTCAGATTCCAATGTCATTATACCCACTTAACAAAACGCTCCACCTGACCGCTATTCCGCTGGCGCTCCATAGCGGCAGGGGAGCTTGGTCGTTAGGTGAATAAAAAATGAAACTTATACGTTTAAGAATCCGCAATTTTAGATGTTTTAAAGATGAGATATCGATCGATTTTGACGATATTACTGCACTTATTGGGAAAAATGATTCAGGCAAATCCACAATAATGGA
Source organism: Caldifarciminota bacterium (assembly GCA_027033555.1). Classification (GTDB taxonomy): domain Bacteria; phylum Hydrothermota; class Hydrothermia; order UBA1063; family CAJXJZ01; genus CAJXJZ01. The sequence continues at coordinate 1,173 of JALVLE010000432.1, forward strand.
AGCTCTTGATATTTTCCTAAATGACAAAGATCCCGATAAAGATGATGCCTCAAAAAATGGGGATCCAAGGGACTTGACTATAATATGCGAATTTTCCGACCTCCCCAATGAATTAATCCTTGATGATGAAAACCCCACCACACTTCAAGATGAACTCCTTGTGAATGCCAATGGTAATCTCGAAATTCATAAACAATACAGTGGGGAATTGCAAAAACCAAAATGCAAAAATATAAGTGCATATGCTCTACATCCTACTGTAGAAGGAGCAGATGACCTTCTTCAACTTAAAATTGCCGATTTAAAAAGAAGAGCTAAAGAGCTAGACATTGACCTTTCCCATATTGACCAAAGAGTAAATGCTCAGATACGTCAAGCAATTCGAGAACATTTTGATAATCTTCATCTGCAAGAAACATTGGTTCCGCTAAATAATGATAATGCCAAAAAAATTTGGACAGAACTGCGTAAATACTTGCCAGCATTTGCGCTATTCAAATCAGATAGACAAAGCACAGATCAAGACCCTGAAGCACAAGACCCTCTAAAGGCAGCTGTAAAAGAAGCAATAAAATCAAAAGAAGCTGAACTATCAAAAATTATGGAATATGTTGAAAAAGAAGTTAAGAAAATTGCAGATGCGACATTAGAAAAACTCCGAGAAATGGATTCTTCTCTTGCTACCCAACTTAACCCTAAGTTCACACCCCCTAAATGGGATAGCCTATTCAAGGCTAGCATTACATCAGATGATGAAATACCCATAAATAAACGCGGAAGTGGCGTTAAAAGATTAATTCTTTTAAGCTTTTTCAGAGCAAAAGCGGAACAAATAGCACAAGAAACACAACATTCCCACATTATTTATGCTATTGAAGAACCTGAAACAAGTCAGCATCCTCATAATCAGAGAATGTTGTTAAGAGCTTTGACAGATCTTTCTTCGGAATCTCAAGTAATAATTAGTACACATACTCCAATGTTAGCCAGAGCTTTACCTGACTCATGTTTAAGATATATACATG
>JALVLE010000433.1 GCA_027033555.1 Caldifarciminota bacterium
AGAGCGTGGACGGATTTCAAGGAAGGGAGAAGGAGGTTATCATAATCTCTTTTGTCCGCTCCAATCCATCCGGGGAGATTGGATTTTTAAAGGATTTAAGACGTCTTAATGTAGCCCTGACAAGAGCAAAAAGAAAACTTATATGCATAGGAGATGCCGACACTTTAAGCACTCATAAAATTTATAAGGATTTTATCTCTTATGTAAAAAGAGAGGGGGAGTTTGTAGCTTTTGAACAATTAAAATAAACTTTTTTAAACAGGGCAAAATTTAACAAAATGTCCGTTAATGACAGGATATTACAAATCAAGGAACACTAAATATCTATTAATACTGTATATCTGTAAAAAAAGACATAAGTAATAGTTATATTATACAAAAATATTCGCTTTTTAGTTCAACAAGTATTATTTTGCTACTTTTTTAAAAATAACAGGACATTTTGAGTGTTCCTTCAGTTTATAAATATCAGGCTAACTTCGCTATAATGCTCCTTGAATAAATAGTTAGGATTTTAAGGAGTCGACAAGGATGCATAACATACCACTCCATATATTCAGACAAATACAAGAAGCCATTTGCCGTCCAGAGGGGACAGTTACATTCGAATATTACTCCAAGGATCTATTTGACAAGAGCAAACAGGGAGGTCTGCTTTTTCAAGTTTCCTCTGGTGCACATCTCTTCAGATTAGAACGAGATGATAATTTATTTATTCACTTCTATAATTCTTCCCCCGGTACTGGCACTCGCGTGGCAACTATTGATCTAAAAGAGGTACCTCCTTGCGACCGTGTGTTCATGTGTTTCAGTTGGAGCCCTACGGAGATTAAATTGTATTTAGGCCCTAGGGTGCCTAACGGAAAACTATTCTCTGCGAGTGGCCTTGCCTCTCAAAAGCAGTTTAGAGTCGGGAATGATGGTGGTGTATACCAGATTGGGGATCATGGTGTTGAAGTCATGGGTATCAGCATTTACAAAGGGGGGAAGCCAGTTTTGCAACCTACTGCTCTCGATGCATGGAAGGAAACAATAAAGGCAACAGAAATTTTGGCAAGAGGACAGTCTGACCAAGGCTATATTTTTGAGACTGTGGTAACCAACCTTATATTGGCAATATTAGTTACAGGTTTCGAAGCATACACTAAGAAGAGATTTTTAGAAATAGAACAAGAAGGAATTGCCCCTGATATAGATGCTGTTGTCAACTCATTTTTTCCTCGTAGAGAAAGAGATGCTGGTATAGCAGAAATACTCAAGGACGAAGCCAAAGACAAACAAAAAACTGTACTGCAGCTCATTGTAGAAAGAGGTGCTATCAATTTTCAAAACTATCAGAAATGCAAGTTGGCATACCATAAAGCATTTCAACTTAAATTTGGAAGTCTCGGACTAGAATCATCGACATTTGAAAAGATAAAAAAGTTCATCACATACCGCCATAGAATAGTACATGTGTCTGCCTTGCTAGGCATGCTGAACCAACCGGAAGTTCCCCCAAAGGAACCGGTTTTCCCCAAGAAAGAACTTGCAGATGAAGCTATGAAGGAATTCAATAATTTCATTGAAAAACTTCATCAAGCAACTTTAGAGCTTCGCAGGAGGGATTAGACAGAAATCCTAATAAATCGGTGCAGGGGACTGTCAATTCGCGGCGCTGTGCTTGCGGATTGCCAGCCCCTGACCTCAGGCCGTTATACCTTTTTTTAAAAAAGAAGTAACATTATAAGCAAACAAAACAAGCTCCTCATAAATTAGAATTAAGGGATGAAAAAACTTTTGATAGTGTAGATGAATTATTTGCTGATTTGGATTTTTAGAACAACTTCATTCAAAAAAGATTATAATCATTATAAAGTATTGTTAAATTGTATTGTTATTTGAAAAGGAAAATTACTATGGCAAAAAAAAGATATATTGAAAAACTGCAAAATGACAAAAATTTACCTAAAATTGTAAACCTGAATGAAAAAGATCAAAAAAGACTTAATGCTAAGACAATGGTTATTCCAAAGCCAATAGATATTTATAATATAATGAAGCAAATTCCTAAAGGAAAATTGATTACTACAAATGAGATTAGACAAATTCTTGCAAAAAAATATAATGTGGATACAGCATGTCCGTTAACAACAGGGATTTTTGTAAATATTAGTGCCAATGCTGCCGTTGAACTTAATGATAATATGCTATATT